>DASTWT010000084.1:0-9328 GCA_035765815.1 Luteimonas sp.
CAGGTCGTGCGGCGACGACAGCAGGCCGAGCAGCATGAACATGATGAGCTGCGCGAACCAGGTGATCGCGTCCTGCAGCGCAAGCAGCTGGTGGCGGTCGCGCAGCGGCCGGTTGGTGACCACGATGCCGGCGAGGTACACGGCAAGATAGCCGCTGCCCTCCACCAGGTCGGTCAGCGCGAACAGCGCGAGCGCGCTCGCCAGCCCGAGCCACGGATGCAGGCCCGACGGCAGCTCGAAGCGGTTGAACGCGGCGACGATCAGGCGCCCGCCGAAGTAGCCGGCGGCCAGGCCGACGCCGGCCGCCCAGGCCATGTGGATCGCGATCGCGGCGACACCGCCTTCGTGCTGGCCGGCGAGCCAGGTGGTGAGCGCGACGGTCAGGAACACCGCGACCGGGTCGTTGCTTCCCGATTCGATCTCCAGCGTCGCGCCGGTCCTGCGCTCCAGGTGCAGGCCGCCGGCGCGCAGCAGGAAGAACACCGCGGCGGCGTCGGTGGACGCCACGATCGTGCCCAGCAGCATCGCCTGCAGGGGCGCCAGGTCGAGCAGTTTCGACGCGGCCAGCGCGGTGAGCCCGGCGGTGACCAGCACGCCGACGCTCGCCAGCAGCACCGCCGGCGCGACGCTGCCGCGGACCTGCGCGGCGCGGGTGCGCAGGCCGCCGTCGAACAGGATGATGGCCAGCGCCATCGACCCCACCATGTAGGTGAAGCCCGTATCGTTGTAGCGGATGCCGCCGGGGCCGTCGACGCCGAGGGCGACGCCCAGCAGCAGGAACATCAGCAGCAGCGGCGCGCCGAAGCGCCGGGCCAGCAGCGACGAAGCGACGCCGGCCAGGATCAGCAGCGCGAATCCCAGCAGGCGCATGTCGATGAGGTGCAGGCTTTCCAGGCGCCGGTCCGTCGTCGAGGGTTGCCCCGAGTCTAGCGCGCCGGCGCGACGGTTCCGTGGCGACGCCGCCTACTGCGGCCGGTACCCCAGCGCCTCCGCCAGGTGCGGCGAAGCGATGGCCGCGCTGCCGTCGAGGTCGGCGATGGTGCGCGCCACGCGCAGCACACGATGCATGGCCCGCGCCGACAGTTGCAGGCGGTCCACGGCCTGCTCGAGCAGCGCCTGGTCGCGCGCGCCCAGGGCGCAGTGCGGGCGGGCTTCGGCGTCCGACAGGCGCGCGTTGGGCTTGCCCGCGCGCGTCGCCTGCAGCGCGCGCGCCGCCGCGACCCGTTCGCGGACCGCGGCGCTGGGTTCGCCGCGCGCCGCGTCCGGGCGCAGGTCGGCGGAGGGCAGCCGCGACATCGGCACGTGCAGGTCGATGCGGTCGAGCAACGGTCCCGACACGCGGCCGCGGTAGGCGGCGATGGCGTCCGGCGTGCAACGGCAGCGCGCCGACGGATCGCCGGCCCAGCCGCAGGGGCAGGGATTCATGGCGGCGACGAGCTGGAAGCGCGCCGGGAATTCGGCGCGCCGCGCCGCGCGCACGACCGCGACCGTGCCCGACTCGAGCGGTTCGCGCAGCACGTCGAGCACGTGCCGGCTCCACTCGGGCAGTTCGTCGAGGAACAGCACGCCGTTGTGCGCGAGCGAGATCTCGCCGGGCCGCGCGTCCGCCCCGCCGCCGGCGAGCGCCGCCGCGCTGGCGGTATGGTGCGGCGCGCGCCACGGACGGTCGCGCCAGCGCGCGGGATCGAGGCCGAGGCCGGAGACCGACGCGACGGCCGCGGTCTCGAGCGCTTCCTCCTCGCTCGCGCGCGGCAGCAACGACACGAGCCGCGAAGCGAGCAGGGTCTTGCCGCATCCGGGCGGGCCGACGAACAGCAGGTGGTGCGCGCCGGCCGCCGCGATTTCCAGCGCGCGCCGCGCCTGCGCCTGGCCGCGCACGTCGGCGAGATCGGGCAGGGCGGCGTCGCGCACCGCGTCGGCCCTCGCGGATGCAGCGGACGCCAAGGGCTTGCGGCCCTCCAGCCCGGCGCAGGCTTCCAGCAGCGTCCGCGCCGTGCACGCCTGCACGCCTCGGGCGAGCGCCGCCTCCGCGCCGTTCGGCTCGGGCACCAGCAGGCGCCGCCCGGCCCGCGCGGCGGCCAGCGCCGCGGGCAGCACGCCGTCCACCGGCCGCAGTTCGCCGGTGAGCGCGAGTTCGCCGAGCACTTCGACGTCGCGCAGCGCGGCTTCCGGCAATTGCCCGCTGGCGGCGAGGATGCCGAGCGCGATCGCCAGGTCGTAGCGGCCGCCTTCCTTGCGCAGGTCCGCCGGCGCGAGGTTGACGGTGATGCGTCGCGCCGGGAACTCGAGCTGCGCGCACTGGATCGCGGCGCGCACGCGTTCGCTGGCTTCGCGCACCGCCGTCGCCGGCAGCCCGACGATGGTCATCCGCGGCAGGCCGCCGGACAGGTGCACCTCGACCCGCACCGCGGGCGCGTGCACGCCGGCGCGTGCACGGCTGTGCACGAGCGCCAGGCCCATGGCGGCGGCTCAGCCTTGCTGCGGTGCCTGCGACTTCGGGGCGCCGGCGCCGAGCTGCGCTTCCAGCTCGGCGACCGTGCGCTGCAGCGACTCGAGCTGCTCGCGCGTGCGCAGCAGCACTTCGCGCTGCACGTCGAACTCCTCGCGCGTCACCAGGTCGAGGCGGCCGAGGCCGGCCTGCAGGACCGACTTGAAGTTCTGCTGCAGCTCCTCGCGGCCCTCGCGCAGGCCGGGGGGGACCAGGCTGCTCAGGCGGCGGGCGAGTTCGTCGATGTGGCCGAGGTCGATCATTCCGAATTGCCTTTCAGGGGCGATGGCGGCTTGGGCGTGCATGGGTGCTCTCCGGCGGGATACGCATCCAGCCTGCCCCGCATCCGCGGGTCGCCGCCGTCGGCCGCGACCGCGCCGCCGTGTCGGGAAATGCCGTACCCGGAACCGGCGCCCTCGCATCGTACCGCAGGCGCTATGCTGGCGCTCCCCGACGAGGAGCCCGCGTGATGAAGATGGTCATGGCCATCATCAAGCCGTTCAAGCTCGACGACGTGCGCGAGGCGCTGGCCGACGCGGGCGTGGCCGGCATCACCGCCACCGAGGTCAAGGGCTTCGGCCGCCAGAAGGGCCACACCGAGCTCTATCGCGGCGCCGAGTACGTCGTCGACTTCCTGCCGAAGATCAAGCTCGAGGTCGCGGTCGGCGACGACCAGGCCGACGCGGTGGTCGAGGCGATCATGAAGGCCGCGGGCACCGGCAAGATCGGCGACGGCAAGATCTTCGTCTGGGACCTGGACAAGGTGGTGCGGATCCGCACCGGCGAACTGGACGCCGACGCGCTCTAGCCGGCCGCGCCGCGGCCGTGCGCGCCCGGGCAGCGCGCGCGCCGCTAGTCTTCCGATTCGACGCGGTCGCGGCCGTTGGCCTTGGCGCGGTACAGCGCCGCGTCGGCGCGCGCGACCAGCTCGCGCAGGCCCGCGTCTTCCGCTCGCAGCTGCGCCATGCCGATGCTCACCGTGACCGCCAGGCCCGGCGCGATGTCCTCGAACGACAGCGCCGCCACCGCGGTGCGCAGGCGCTCGGCCACCGGCCAGGCGTAGGCCAGGCGCGTATCCGGCAGCAACACCAGGAATTCCTCGCCGCCATGCCGGCCGAACAGGTCGATGTGGCGCAGCGCATCGCGGCAGGCGTGCGCGATGCGCGCGAGCACCTGGTCGCCGCAGGGATGGCCGTGGTTGTCGTTGACGCGCTTGAAGTGGTCCACGTCCAGCACCAGCGCGCACAGCGGCTGGCGCATCATCCGCGCCGCGGCCACCGCTTCGGCGCCGAGCTGCTCGATGCCGCGGCGGTTGGCCACGCCGGTCAGCGGGTCGGTCGCCGCCATCTCGCCGAGCCGGCGCATGCGCACCAGCTGGCGCACGACCAGCGCGCCGAGCAGAAGCAGCAGCACGCTCGCCAGCGCGATCGCGGTCCACTGCCAGCGCCGGGCCTGCAGCAGCGCCTGCAGCTGGCGGTCGCGCATCACCCGCTCGCGTTCCAGGCGGCGGTTCTCGAGGTCGCGGCGGTCGGCGTCGAACTGGTAGCGCAGCAGTTGCGCCTGCTGGCTGCTTTCGGCGCGGCGGATCGATTCCCGCAGGTCGATGTAGCGGTCGAGGTCGGCGATCGCGGCGTCCTTCTTGCCGGTCGCGCGTTCGCTGTCGGCGCGGGCCTGGTACAGCAGCGCGAGGTAGCGCTGGTTGCCGCTGCGCTCCAGCGCGCGTGCGGCGAGCGCGTAGTCGGCCAGCGCCTGCGCGTGGCGGCCGAGTCCCGCGTGCGCCTGGCCGCGCCGCAGCGCGATCATGTCCTCGTTGGCGTGGTCGCCGAGCGCCGCGAAGCCGGCCTGCGCCTGCTCCACCAGGCTGAGCGCGCGCGCGTAGTCCTTGCGCAGGATCCACGGCCAGGCCATCGCCAGCTGGATGCTGGCGACGTCGTATTCGCTCGAATGCTGGCGGGCGATCCCCATCGCGCGCCGGTACAGCGCGAGCGCGTCGTCGACCCGTGCGTCGTCCTCGGCGAGGTAGCCCTGCTGCAGCAGGTTGGTGATGAGCTGCTCGTAGTCGCCCAGCTGGGTGGCGAAGGCCTCGTTCTGGCGCAGGTAATCGCTGGCCTTGGCGTTGTCGCCCATGCGCCGGTAGCTGATCGCGATGTCGAGCAGCAGGCTTTCCGCGTCGGAGGCGAAGCCGCCCTGCTGGTACAGGTGCTGCGCGGCGAGCAGGTCGGGGATGGCGCGGGCCTGGTCGCCCAGCAGCGAGCGCCGGCCGCCGCGGAGCGACAGGCCGTCGGCGACGAGGCGGTTGTCCTCGGCGCGCCGCGCCGCCGCGATGCCGGCCTCGTACTCGGCCATCACCGTCTTCGTGTCGTCGAGGATCTCGAGGGCGGCCGCGCGGCAGTAGCGGAAGTTGGCTTCCGCCTCGTCGATGTGGCTGGTGAGCGCGATCGCGAGGCCGGCGTCGGCTTCCTTCAGCTGCGCGCGCGGATCGTCGTCGTAGCCCCAGTCGCAGTGCAGGGCGCGGGCGCGCAGCGCGCGCAGGGTGTCGCCCGGCGGGACCATCGCGGAGAGCGCGGCCAGGCGCCGCTCCACCGCCTGCTGGTTGGGCTGGGTGACCAGGCCGGTGTCGCGCAGGTCGGCATAGAGGCGATCGAACGCCGCTGCCTGCGACGCTCCGTTCGTGGGCACCGCCGGCACGTCCGTCGCCCGCACAGGCTCGGCCGTCACGGGCAGCGGAAAGCCTGCGGCTTGCCGCACGGCAAGCAGCAGCAAGGCCACGAGCCAGGCTGGATGGAAGCGGATCGAACGCACTTGGGGCCCCTGCGCCGCCCGGCCTCCCCGCCGGCGGCCGTTCATTGTTGTGCAGGCAAGGACGGCTGTCCGATCAAACGACACCGGTTTGTGACGCAGGTCACGCTTTTTACAGCTCGTCGGCGACGAACGGTGGCGTCGCCAGCGCGCCCCGATGGATATCCGCGCTGTAGTAGCGCGTCGCGAAGCCCTTGCCGCGCGCCTCCGCCTCCCGGAACCCGAAGCCGCCGCCCCCCGGCTTGCGCGCGAGGGTGCAGCTCCACCAGCCGGTCGGGTAGCAGGGCTGCGGGAACGGCAGCGTCGCGAACTCGGCGAAGCCCGCCTTCGCCATCTCGCCGCGCATCTCCTTGATCAGCGCGAGCAGCGCGAGCGGCGATTCCGATTGCTGCACGAGGATGCCGCCGTCGCGCAGCGCGCGGAAACAGCTCTCGTAGAACGCCTTGTTGAACAGGCCCTCGGCCGGGCCCACCGGATCGGTGGAATCCACGATCACGACGTCGACGCTGCCCGGCGCGCGGTTGGCCATGTACGCGACGCCGTCGTCGAACAGCAGCTGCGCGCGCGCGTCGCCGTTGGATTCGCACAGCTCCGGGAACCACTTCTCGGCCATGCGCGTGACCTGCTCGTCGATGTCGCACTGCACCGCCGACTGCACGCCGGGATGGCGCAGCACCTCGCGCAGCGTGCCGCAATCGCCGCCGCCGATGATGACGACGTCGCGCGGCGCGGCATGCGTGAACAGCGCCGGGTGCGACATCATCTCGTGGTACAGGAAGTTGTCGCGCGTGGTCAGCATCATCGCGCCGTCGATGAGCATGAGGTTGCCCCAGTCGGTCGACTCGTAGATCTCGATCTTCTGGAACGGCGACTGCACCTCGTCGAGTTTCCGGGTGATGCGGAAGCCGATCGACGAACCGGTGGGCTCGAAGCGTTCCTGCATCCAGGTGGTCTCGGTCATCGCGCGGCGCTCTGCAAAAGGCGGGGAGGGCGTGGATTCTAGCGGACCCGGCGTCGGCGGCCCCTGCACGGCCCCGGCGTTTAGAATGGCGGCCCAGCCGACCTGCCGCCGCCGCGGCCCCGCGAGGACCCCAGCCGATGCCCAGTTGGTCGCCCGACCAGGCCCGCAAGACCTACTCGATCCCGCACTGGTCGGAAGGCTATTTCGACGTGGACGGGGGCGGCCGCGTGGTCGTGCGCCCGCGCGGCGACGCCGGGCCGGCGATCGCGCTCCCCGAAGTGGTGGACGCCGCGCGCGCCAGCGGCGCCAAGCTGCCGCTGCTCGTGCGCTTCCCGGACATCCTCGGCGACCGGCTGCGCCGCCTGCAGGCCGCGTTCGCGCGCGCGCAGGCGGAGTGGGACTACACCGGTGGCTACACCGCGGTCTATCCGATCAAGGTGAACCAGCACGCCGGCGTCGCCGGCACGCTCGCCTCGCACCGCGGCGAGGGCTTCGGCCTGGAGGCCGGCAGCAAGCCGGAGCTGATGGCGGTGCTCGCGCTGTCCCGCCCCGGCGGACTGATCGTGTGCAACGGCTACAAGGATCGCGAGTACATCCGCCTCGCGCTCACCGGGCGCAAGCTCGGCATGGAAGTCTTCATCGTCGTCGAGAAGCCGTCGGAGCTGAAGCTCATCCTCGAGGAAGCCGCGGCGCTCGGCGTCGAGCCCGGCATCGGCGTGCGCATGCGCCTGGCGTCGCTCGGCGCCGGCAAGTGGCAGAACAGCGGCGGCGACAAGGCCAAGTTCGGCCTGTCCGCGCGCCAGGTCCTGGACCTGTGGAAGACGCTGCGCGACGCGGGCATGGGCCACTGCCTGCAGCTGCTGCACTTCCACATGGGCTCGCAGATCTCGAACGTGCGCGACATCGCCAACGGCATGCGCGAGGCGGTGCGCTACTTCGTCGAGCTGTCGCAGCTCGGCGCGAAGGTGCGCTACATGGACGTCGGCGGCGGCCTCGGCATCGACTACGAAGGCACGCGCTCGCGCAGCTTCTGCTCGATCAACTACGGCGTCGACCAGTACGCGGGCAACATCGTGCAGCCGCTGGCCGAGGCCTGCGCGCAGTACAAGCTGCCCGCGCCGCGCATCGTCACCGAATGCGGCCGCGCGATGACCGCGCACCACGCGGTGCTGGTGGCGAACGTCGCCGAGGTCGAGGAGGCGCCCGAAGGCCGCGTCCCGCCGGCGCACGACGACGAGCCCGCGGTGATCCGCCGCCTGCGCGAGGTGCACGCGGAGCTCGACGCCCGCCCGCCGGTGGAGCTCTTCCACGACGCGCAGCACCACCACGGCGAGGGCCTGTCGCTGTATGCGCTCGGCCAGCTCGACCTGGTGCACCGCGCGCGCATCGACGACCTGTTCTACGCGATCGCTCACGCGGTGAAGGCGCGCCTCGACTACGCCGAGAAGAGCCACCGTGAGTTGCTCGACGAGCTCAACGAGCGCCTGGTCGACAAGTACTTCGTCAACTTCAGCGTGTTCGAATCGATGCCCGACGTGTGGGCGATCGACCAGGTGTTCCCGATCCTGCCGATCGAGCGCCTGGACGAGGTCCCGACGCGCCGCGGCGTGATCGCCGACATGACCTGCGACTCGGACGGCAAGATCGACCAGTACGTCGAGAACGAGGACCTCGACACCTCGCTGCCGCTGCACGCGCTGCGGGCGGGCGAGAGCTACCGGCTCGGCTTCTTCCTCGTCGGCGCGTACCAGGAGATCCTGGGCGACATCCACAACCTGTTCGGCGACACCGACGCGGTGGAAGTGCACATCGCCGGCGACGGCGGCTACGCCATGACGCAGCAGCGCCGCGGCGACACCACCGACGTCATGCTCGACTACGTCGGTTACCGGCTCGACGACCTGCGCGCCGCCTATCGCGACAAGGTCGCCGCCGCCGGCCTGCCGTCCGCCGACGCCGCGAAGCTCGACGCGATCCTCGAGTCCGGCCTCACCGCCTACACCTACCTCGACGACGCTCCGCTCGCGTAGAAGCATTTGCCACAGATTCCACAGAGCACACAGATTTTGTCCAGGCGACTCGAGGCTCCTGGAACCAATCTGTGGAATCCGTGGAATCTGTGGCTGAAAAGCTTTTCTAGGTGCGGGCGACCTGGAAGCCGGCGAACGACTGCGACGCCGGCATGATCTCGAGGCGGTTGACGTTGAGGTGCGGCGGCAGGTTCGCCACCCACCAGATGGTCTCGGCGATGTCGGTCGCGGTCATCGGCTGCGCGCCCGCGTAGAGCGCGTCGGAGGCGGCCTGGTCGCCGTGCGTGCGCACCAGGGTGAACTCGGTCTCGGCCATGCCCGGCTCGAGCGCGGTCACGCGTACGCCGGTGCCGTGCAGGTCGGCGCGCAGGTTCAGCGAGAACTGCGACACGAACGCCTTCGTGCCGCCGTAGACGTTGCCCCCGCTGTACGGGTACTTGCCGGCGGTCGAGCTGACGTTGACGATCGCGCCGCGGCGCGCGATCAGCGACGGCAGCAGCGCGCGGGTCAGCGTGACGAGCGCGGTCACGTTCGTGTCGATCATCGTGCGCCAGTCGTCGAGCGAGGCGTCCTGCGCCGGGCGCGTGCCGAGCGCGAGGCCGGCGTTGTTCACCAGCAGGTCGACGTCGCGGAACGCGGACGGCAGCGCGGCGAGCGCGGCCTGCATCGCGAGCTCGTCGCGCACGTCGAACGCGGCGGCGTGGACCTTGTCGGCCCCCAGCGCGTCGACCAGGGCCTGGAGGCGCTCGGCGCGGCGGCCGCAGGCGACGACGCGCCAGCCGCCGGCCACGAAGCGTTCGACGGCGGCGCGGCCGAAGCCGGAGGTGGCGCCGGTGATGAGGGCGGTCTTGTCCATGCGCCAATTGTAGGTCGGGTGGCCGGAGCGCGGCTCACGCCACGCCGACGGGGCGCTGTCGCCGGTCGCCGGTCGGCGGTCGCTGGGCTCACGGGCTTAGGGGCGCTTTTTCGGCGCGGCCTTCTTCTTCGGCTTCGGCCTGGTCGCGGGCTTGCCGGCCGCGTCGGCCTTCGCCGCGGCCTCGGGCTTCGAGG
>DASTWT010000085.1:0-4268 GCA_035765815.1 Luteimonas sp.
AGCACGGCGAACGAATTCATTCCGCTGGCGCTGTGCGTGCTCACCGTGTCGGACACGCGCGGCCCGGAGCAGGATTCCTCCGGCGACTACCTCGTCGAGGCGTTGCGCGAAGCCGGCCACGCGCTGCATGCGCGCGCGCTGCTGCCCGACGACCGTTACCGCCTGCGCGCGCAGGTGTCGCAGTGGATCGCCGACGACGCGGTCGACGGCGTCCTGGTCACCGGCGGCACCGGCTTCACCGGCCGCGACTCCACGCCCGAGGCGTTGCTGCCGCTGCTGGACAAGGAGATGCCCGGCTTCGGCGAGCTGTTCCGCGCGCTGAGCTTCGAGGAGATCGGGACATCGACGCTGCAGTCTCGCGCCTTCGCCGGGCTGGCGAACGGGACCTTCCTGTTCGCCCTGCCCGGCTCGACGTCCGCGTGCCGCACGGCCTGGGAGAAGATCGTGCGCGCGCAGCTCGACGCGCGCACGAAGCCGTGCAACCTCGCTACCTTGCGCCCGCGCCTGCGGGAGCGCTGAGCGGCGCCGCGCGCTTGCCGAGCGCGTCGAACTCCGGGCCCGCGAGCCGCAGGTTCGCCTTCAGGTAGGCGCGCAGTTCGGCGCCCGGCGCGTCGGGTGCGGCGCCGCCCAGGTGCGCGTGCAGCATCTGCACCATGAGGTACGTATACGCTTCGCGCGGTACCGGCGCGACCGGCGAATGGCCGCCGCCCGGTTCGACATACAGGCTGACCGGCTTGCCGAGCCGCTGCAGCCGCGCCACGTAGTCGATGACGCCACGCGCCGCGACGGTGCGGTCGGCGCCGCCGGCCATCACCAGCAGCGGGCGCCGCATCAGCGCGGCGTTCGCCACCGGCGATTGCGCATGCAGCCGCGCGTAGGTGGCCGGGTCCGACGGATCGATCTTGAGCGCGCGCAGCGTCAGCGCCAGCGAGCGGTCCGGCAGCGCGCCCTGGTCGCCGGCCTCGACCAGCCAGCGCATGCCCCATCCGAGGTCGGGCGGCGGCGAACCGGCCACGCCGACCTTGAACAACTCCGGCTGGTACGTCACGCCGAGCAGCGTCGAGTAGCCGCCGAACGAATGCCCGGCGATGCCCACGCGCTCCGGGTCGCCGATCCCCTGCGCGAGCAGGTAGCGCACGCCTTCGACGATGTCCTGCTGGACGCGGCCGTTGCCGTAGTCGCCGTCCGAAGCGAACGTGTAGTCGTGCCCGAATCCCGTCGATCCGCGGAAGTTCGTCTGGAACACGGCGTAGCCGCGGTTGGCGAGCAATTCCGCGATCGCGTCGTAGCCGGGCCGGAAATGATTGATCGGCCCGCCATGCACCTGCGCGATGAGCGGCAGGTGCGCGGGATCCGCGCCGGGCGGAAGCAGCAGGTAACCGTGCACCAGCATGCCGTCGGACGCGGTGTAGTCGAACGGGATCTTGCGGGCAAGCGCGGCCTCCGGCAGCGGGCGCCGCGCCTGCGCGACGCCGGCGAGGATCGTGCGCAGCTGGCCTGTGGCCGGATCGTAGAGATGCCATTTCGCGTCGCGCAACGTGCTGGCGCGTTCGGACACGAGCCAGCGCGGGTGCGGGCCGCCGGCGATGTCGATGCCCAGGTCGCGGCCGGGAAGGCGCGCGCGCAACGCCGCGACGCCGGCCTGCGCGCTGCCGAGGCCGTAGGTCGCGGCGACGCTGCCGCGATAGCTCGCGACCAGCGGTTCGGAACCGGACGGATCGAGCACCACTTCATCGAGGTCCGCTTCGCCCTGCGGATCGGCGTGCAGCGTCCGCAACGCACCGTCGAGGCCGAGCCGCAGCACGCGCCGGAGGTTGCCGCCGGTGTCGCCCGACAGCAGCAGCGCGCCATCGGGCGCCACGCCCACCAGCATGCCGCTCTCCATCGGCTGCATGCGGCGCAGCTCGCGCAGCCGCCCGCCCGCTTCCACGGCGTCGATCTCGTCATGGTCGCCCATGAACCGCGCCACCGCGACCAGGCGGCCGCGCGCGTCGATGGCCACATCGTGCACCCAATGCGCGTCCTCCCACAGTTGCGTGCGGTGCCCGCGCGCGTCCATGCGCACGATGCGCCAGCGCTCGGCAGTGCCGCTGCGGACGCGCTCGCGCAGGATCACCGCCGCGGGCTGCGAGAGATCGACCTGCATCACCCGGCGCTCGTCCGTGCCGAGCAGCGGCACGCGGATGCCGGTACCGGTCGCGATCTCCAGCGTCGACAGCGAGCGCGGCGCGAACACGAACAGCCAGCGCCCGTCGCGCGACCATCCGAGCTGTTGCGCCTGCGTGTGCGGCGCGAGCTGGCGCGCCGCGCCTCCGTCCGTGGGCAGCAGCCAGAGGCTGCGCGACTCGCCTTCGTCGCGCAGGTAGGCGACGTGGCCGCCGTCGGGAGACAGCTGCACCGACGTGAACGATGGCGGCACCAGGAAGGCTTCGCGCGACTGGCGCGGCGCGGGCGCGCGGGCCCGCTCGACCGCGACCGCTGCGCGCAGCGCGGCGGCATCGCCGGCTCCGGCGCCCGCCTGGACGGGCAACGCCGAAGCCACGAGGAGCAGTGCCCCGACGATCGCCGCGAAACCCTTCGGCAGCGGATTCATCGCGCGCTCCGTGCGGGCGCTGCCGCGGCGCGGGCCGTTTCCCGCGCGGTCGCCGCCGGGCGTTCGGCCTTCGGGTACATCAACCACAGGCTCGCGAGCCCCGGCACGCCGACCACGCCGCAGGCCAGCACCCAGGTCCAGCGCGCCAGCGGCGTGAACGCCCGGCGCGCCGTGAGCGCGATCGCGCCGAGCAGCGACAGGAAGCACAGCACGCCCGCCAGCATCACGATGTGGCGCGGCGGCGGCGGGATGTCGCCCGCGGCCAGCGGGTTCGGCGCGGCGAAGGCTTGCTGCAGCGACAGGCACAGCTCGCGCAGCACCGGCGACAGCCACCAGTTGCGCATCGTGTAGGCGAGCGGCAGGTCGTAGGACAGCATGCGCTTCGATACTTCGCTCACGCGGCCCCGGCCGTCGATGCGCATGACCTGCTGGTACGGCGCGGCTTCGCCCGACCACGCGCCGTTGGTGTAGGTGAAGGACACCAGGTAGCCGTCGAGGAGCTCCATCAGTTCGACGCTGCTCAGCTTGCCGATCGAACCCGGCATCGGCATGCGCAGCACCGGCTTCAGCATGTCGAGCGTGTTCGCCGCCTCGCGGCCCGGGTAGATGTAGAGCGCGCGGTTGCTGAGCACGGCGATGTTCTCGCCGGCGGCTTCGGGCGTGCTCGCGAACACTTCGCCGGCGGGCAACTCCACGCGCGGGAACACGCGGTGCTGGTCCTCGTCGTACTGGTAGACGACGGTCGGCGTCGCGAGATAAACGGCGCCGATCGGCGTTGCGGGCCCCGGGAACGGCGCATTGCCCGCGCCCACGCCGAGCTCGCCGCGCGGCCTGCCGTCGAGCGTGCCGCGACCGACGAAACGCATCCGGTCGTGGCTGAACGTCCATGTGACCAGGCGCTCCGATTCGCTGAACTCCGCCGGCTGCATCGTGCCCGTCAGCTGGCCGCGGATCGGCAGGTCGCGCATCGGGTACAGCACGAACACGTCCGACAGCGCGGCCTGCTCGCGCCACAGCGGCGCATCGGCGTCGCGGCTGGACGCCAGGCCCGCGAGCAGGCGCTCCTTCGGCTCCATGCGGCCGGCCTGGATGTAGCCGTCGGCCGCGGGCTGCCCGCCGTTGAGCGGATGCTGGCCGACCGCCGTCAGCCCGATCTCATAGCCGAAACCCAGCATCCAGATCAGGAAGTACGCGCCCACCTGCACCGGCAATGCCGTCGCCGCCACCGCGAGTGGATGGCGCGGTGCCTCGTCGAGCTGGGGCTTGAACGCGATGCCGACCAGCACGGCAAGGATGAGCAGCACCAGCAACTGCACGGCGAGCGCGGCGACGCCCGACGCCTGCGTGAACATGAAGGCCGTCGGCAGCAGCGCCGCGGCCGCCGAATAGCGCCGGTTGGCGAGCATGGCGTACGCGCCGCCGAGATAGCCGCAGGCGGCGATCAGCAATGCCGCCAGCGGCAGCAGCCAGTGGCGCGTGTCGACGACGCGCGCGGTGAGCGCTTCCTGGTAACCGGCGATCACGAGGATCGGCAACGCGACCGCCACCGCCAGCAGCACGAAGCCCGCGCCGCACAGCGCGCCGGCGATGCGGAGCCGGTGCAGCGGGCGGTGCAGCAGGTTGAGCCAGTGGTTGGCGCGGCGGTACGTGCCCATCTGGTAGAGGCCGAGCAGCA
>DASTWT010000086.1:0-3630 GCA_035765815.1 Luteimonas sp.
GGTGCCGGCGACGGCGAGCGTGTCGCGCCCCGGCAACACGCGTTCGCTCAGCCACTGCGCGCCGGACGTGTACGGGCGGCCGTCGTCGAGCACCTGCTCGACCGCGGGGTTGCCGCGCGACAGCGCGTTGCCGACGACCACCACGTCGCAGTCCGGCGAGATGTTGTCCGGCGCATAGCCCTGGCGCAGGGCGATGCCCAGCGTTTCCAGCTGCGTGGACATCGGCGGATAGACGGCCTGGTCGCTGCCCTCGACCTCGTGGCCGAGCTCGCGCGCGAGCGCCGCGACGCCACCCATGAAGGTGCCGGCGATGCCGAGGATGTGCAGTTTCATCGCGGGTGCGGTGCGGCCGTGCGTGCGGAGCCGCCGTCAGCCGACGTCGGCGGTGGGCGAGATCGCCTCGATGATGCGGTTGAACACGTCGTCGAGGCCGCCGACGCCGTCGACCACGGTGAGCTGGCCGTGCTGGCGGTAGAACTCGATCACCGGAGCGGTCTGGCTGTCGTACACCTCGAGCCGCTTGCGCACCGAATCGGGATTGTCGTCGGCGCGGCCCTCGGCCTTGGCGCGGCCGGCGATGCGCTCGACCAGCAGCGCCGTCGGCACTTCCAGCTGCACCGCGTAGTCCATCGGCTGGCCCATGCGCGCGAGCAGCGCGTCGAGCGCGCCGGCCTGGACCAGGTTGCGCGGATAGCCGTCGAGGATGAAGCCGTCGCGGGTGTCGGGGCGCGAGAACCGGTCCTCGAGCATGCCCAGCAGGATCTCGTCGGAGACCAGCTCGCCGCGCGCCATGACTTCCTTCGCCGCCAGGCCGAGCTTGCTGCCGGCCGCGACTTCCGCGCGCAGCAGGTCGCCGGTGGAGACGTGCGGGACCTGGAGGTGGTCCTTCAGCCGCGCCGCCTGCGTTCCCTTGCCGGAGCCCGGCGCACCCAACAGAACCAATCGCATCAGCCACTCCCGAACTGTCATTCGCGATGCGGGAGGCGGCGCTAGACTGCTGCCGACCCCACACCGCGGCCGGGCGCCAGCTTAACCCATCCCGGCCGGCCCACAGGACCGCCATGCCCTCCGGAACCCTGCTCTACGCCCAGTCGGGCGGCGTCACCGCCGTCATCAACGCCACCGCCGCGGCGGTGATCGAGGCCGCCCGCAAGCGTCGCGTGAAGGTGCTGGCAGCGCGCAACGGCATCCTCGGCGCGCTGCGCGAGGAACTGGTCGACGCCTCCGGCCTGTCGCTGGCCACGGTCCGCGCGCTCGCCCACACCCCGGGCGGCGCGTTCGGCTCCTGTCGGGTCAAGCTCAAGTCGCTGGACGAGGACCGCGCCCGCTACGAGCGCCTCATGGCGGTGCTGCGGGCCCACGAAGTGCGCTGGTTCCTCTACAACGGCGGCAACGATTCGGCCGACACGGCGCTGAAGCTGTCGAGGCTGGCGGCGGAATTCGGCTATCCGCTGACCTGCATCGGCGTGCCGAAGACGGTCGACAACGACCTGGCCGTGACCGACTGCTGCCCGGGCTTCGGCTCGGCCGCGAAGTACACCGCGGTGTCCGTGCGCGAGGCCGCGCTCGACGTGGCGGCGATGGCCGAAACATCGACGAAGGTGTTCGTGTACGAGGCGATGGGCCGGCATGCGGGCTGGCTGGCCGCCGCCGGCGGGCTCGCCGGCAAGGGGCCGGACGATGCGCCGCAGATCATCCTGTTCCCCGAGCGGCCCTACGACGAGGCGGATTTCCTCGCGAAGGTGCAGTCCGTGGTCGCGCGCGTCGGCTGGTGCGTGGTCGTGGCCAGCGAAGGCATCCGCACCGCCGACGGCCGTTTCGTGGCGGACGCGGGCGGCGGCAAGGACGCGTTCGGCCACACCCAGCTGGGCGGCGTCGCCGCGCACCTGGCCGGCCGCGTGCACGACGCGCTCGGGATGAAGGTGCACTGGGCGCTGCCCGACTACCTGCAGCGTTCGGCGCGGCACATCGCGTCGAAGACCGACTTCGAGCACGCGCAGGCGGTGGGCCGCGCCGCGGTCGAACTCGCGCTGGCCGGACGCAACGCGACGATGCCGGTGATCGTGCGCACGTCCGATGCGCCCTATCGCTGGAAGGTCGAGGCCGCGCCGCTGGAGCGCATCGCCAACCGCGAGAAGAAGATGCCGGCCGGCTACATCCGCCGCGACGGCTACGGCATCACCGCCGCGGCGAGGCGCTACCTCGAGCCGCTGGTCCGTGGGGAAGCCTACCCGCCCTACGGCGCGGACGGGCTGCCCCGCTATGCCGAACCCTTGCACCGCATGGCGCCGCGTCGCCTCCCCTGACCTTGCGAAAACAGGACCGGCGCTATGCTCGCGCGCAAGCCACCGTGAAGGAGGTTTCCATGAACAGCCCGATCAGGAACGCCATGCGCCGCCGTGCATGCGTGGCCATCGCGATGCTGCTCGCCGCGGCGCCGGTCTTCGCGCAGAGCGCTCGCATCGTCAGCCAGGGCGCGGCCTACGCGTACGCCGAGGAGAGGGCGGCCACCCGGCGCACCATCGACCGCGCGCTCGGCCTGCCCGGCCGGGGCGAGGCGCAGGTCGTGTTCTTCCGCCCGGCCATGCGGGCCGGCGGCCACGCGGTCGTCGCCGAAGGCGGCCGGACCGTGGCCAGCGTGGGCGGCGACAGCTACGTCACCATCGCCGTTCCGCCCGGTGCCCACGCATTCACGGTCGGGGGCACGCCGCTGCGACTGCAGCTCGGCGCCGGCGAACGCCGCTACGTCAGGATCACCGACGGGCGTGGCGGTCCGCAGCTGCAGGCCAGCCAGGCGCCGCGGTTCCTCCGCGATTCGCTCGCGAAGCGCTGAGGCTCAGCGGCAGGGCTTGCCCTCGACCGCGGTCGAGATCGCATAGGCGGCCGGCGCCGCCAGCTTGCCCGCCTTCGCATCGCGCATCGCCTGCTCCAGGTAGATGCGCGAACGCCCCTGTGCGTCCAGCGCCGGCGGCGCGCCGGCGGCCGGCCTGCGCCAGACCGTCGCGACCGCGTGCAGGCCGGGGCAGCCCGCTTCGGGCACGCTGATCCGGTCGTTGAGGATCCAGCCCTTCGCGGCCGACGGCCTGGCCTTGGCGGCGTCCTCGACGAGGGCGCGCGGCTGGCAGGCCGGGCTCGTGCGCACCGCCTCGAACCGGTAGGGATCGGCCGCATCGCCGGTGAACCTGCCCTGCAGCCGGACGCAGGCCTCGGGGATCGTGCGCAGCGAATGCAGCGCGCCGACCGGCTGCGGCTTCGCCGGGGCGCGTTCCACCTCCGGGCGCGGGTCGGCGGCGCCGGCGGCGAAGCTGGCGGCGAGCGTCGCGGCGAGGAACGCCGCTGCGGCGGCGGGCTGGGCCTGGCGGATCATGCGGTTCTCCGTTCCTGGATGCGCCGAGGCTGGCACGCCGCGGCTGAACGCCGCCGTCATCCATGCCTTATAGTCGGAAGGTTGCCGCGCGCCCGCGCGCTGCAGCGCACAAATCGAAGCGGCGCATTCCTGAAATTCCGATGTCCACTCCGGGGAGGGGTTCATGCTGGAGCAGTACGGTCTAGTCCTGGCGCTTGGTTGCGCCGTCATCGCGATCCTGTACGGGATCGTCTCGGCGCGCTGGATCGGCGCCCAACCCGCGG
>DASTWT010000087.1:0-8685 GCA_035765815.1 Luteimonas sp.
GGTCGTGGCAGACTACTACGGCCTGCAGATCAAGGACTTGTTGTCGAAACGGCGGACGCGTTCGCTGGCCCGGCCGCGCCAGGTCGCCATGGCGCTGGCCAAGGAGCTGACCGAGCACAGCCTGCCGGAGATCGGCGATGCCTTCGCCGGTCGCGACCACACGACCGTGCTCCACGCCTGCCGCCAGGTGAAAAGCCTGCTGCAGACCGACGGCAAGCTGCGCGAAGATTGGGACAAGCTGGTCCGCAAGCTCAGCGAATGAGCCTGCGGCCGGCCGGGACAAAGGGTTGGACCGGGCGGGGAAAACCTGTGGACAAACCGGCCCCGGGCATCGGGCACCGAAACTTGTCCACAGCTTGCGCAAGGCTTGCGGCGGCCTCCGCCCACAGCTGGAGCATCCGGGAAAATCCTGCTGGAACAATCAGTTAAGTGGCTTATCACCGGTTTTTGGCGACACCAGCTCCACCAATGTTCTTGATTTATCCATCCGTTCAAAGCCTGGGCTAAGGGGTCCGCATGCGCTTCAGCCTGCAACGCGAAGTCTTCCTGAAACCGTTGGCGCAGGTCGTCAACGTCGTCGAGCGACGCCAGGCGTTGCCCGTGCTCGCCAACCTGCTGGTGCAGGTCCAGGGCGGGCAGCTCTCGCTCACCGGTACCGATCTCGAGGTCGAGATGGTCGCGCGCCAGGCGGTGGACGATGCCCAGGATGGCGAGACCACGATCCCTGCCCGCAAGCTGTTCGACATCGTTCGTGCCTTGCCCGACGGCAGCAAGGTCACGGTCTCGCAGTCCGGCGACAAGATCACCGTGCAGGCCGGCCGCAGCCGCTTCACCCTGGCGAGCCTGCCCGCCCGCGACTTCCCGTCGGTCGACGAGGTCGAGGCGACCGAGCGCGTGCGCGTTCCGGAGGCTTCGCTGAAGGAGCTGATCGAGCGCACCGCGTTCGCGATGGCGCAGCAGGACGTGCGGTATTACCTCAACGGCCTCCTGTTCGACCTGCGCGACAAGGGCCTGCGCTGCGTGGCCACCGACGGCCATCGCCTCGCGCTGTGCGAAGCGTCGCTGGATGGCGGCGCCAATGCGAAGCGCCAGATCATCGTGCCGCGCAAGGGCGTGACCGAGCTGCAGCGCCTGCTCGAAGGCAGCGACCGCGAACTCGAACTCGAGGTCGGCCGCAGCCACATCCGCATCAAGCGCGACGATGTCACCTTCACCAGCAAGCTGATCGACGGCCGCTTCCCCGATTACGAAGCCGTGATTCCGATCGGCGCCGACCGCGAAGTGAAGATCGACCGCGAGGTCCTGCGTGCCGCGCTGCAGCGCGCGGCCATCCTCTCGAACGAGAAGTACCGCGGCGTCCGCGTCGAGGTGTCGCCGGGCCAGTTGAAGATCAGTGCCCACAACCCCGAACAGGAAGAGGCGCAGGAAGAGGTCGAGGCCGACACCAAGGTCGACGGCCTGGCCATCGGCTTCAACGTGAACTACCTGCTCGATGCCCTGACGGCCCTGCGCGACGAGTTCGTGGTCCTGCAGCTGCGCGATGCCAATTCCTCGGCCCTGGTCCGCGAGGCAGGAAGCGAGCGCTGCCGGCACGTGGTGATGCCGCTGAGGCTGTGACCACGCGGTTTCACGTGAAACAGCATGGACGCCCGGTCGCTGCCGGGCGTC
The DNA here is from genome assembly GCA_035765815.1 of Luteimonas sp. Lineage (GTDB taxonomy): Bacteria > Pseudomonadota > Gammaproteobacteria > Xanthomonadales > Xanthomonadaceae > Cognatiluteimonas. The sequence goes on from DASTWT010000087.1 coordinate 1,669, forward strand.
TTGCTTTGGGCGCCCTCCGCCGGCTGTGGTTTTTTTGCCCGACCCCGCGACCATGCACGTAACCCGGCTCGAGTTTTCCGGTCTGCGCTGCTTCGAGCGCGGCGAGATGGCGCCCGTGCCCGGGCTGAACCTGGTGCACGGGCCCAACGGCAGCGGCAAGTCCAGCCTGCTCGAGGCCCTGCACCTCATGGCCTATGCCCGCAGCTTCCGCGGCCGGGTGCGCGACGGCCTGGTGCGCGCGGGATCTCCTGCGGTCGAGGTTTTCGTCGAGTGGCAGGAAGCCAACGGGCGGACACGCCGGGCCGGGCTTCGGCATACCGGGCAACAGTGGGAGGGCCGGCTCGACGGGGCGCCCCTTGGCCAGCTGGGCGACCTGTGCGCCGCATTGGCGGTCGTGACCTTCGAACCGGGTAGCCATGCGCTGGTGATGGGGGGAGGGGAAGCACGCCGCCGCTTCGTCGACTGGGGCCTGTTCCACGTGGAACCGGAGTTCCTGGGGCTGTGGCGTCGCTATGCCCGGGCGCTGAAGCAGCGGAACGCGCTGTTGAAGGCCCGGCAACGCGATGGGCAGCTGGATGCGTGGGAAAACGAGCTCCACCAGTCCGGAACCCCGCTGGGGCAGGCCCGGGAACGCTATCTGCAAGCCCTGCAACCTTTCCTGGAGGATGTCTCCGCGGGAGTGTTCCCCGAGGCCCGGGGCGCCCATCTGCGCTACATGCCGGGTTGGCGCCAGGATGAAATGCCCTTGGCCGACGCTTTGCTGCTGGCCCGCGAACGGGATCTGGCGGCAGGGTTCACGTCGGTCGGGCCCCATCGCGCGGACTGGCGCATCGAACACGACGCCATCCCGGGCCGGGAAGCCCTGTCCCGCGGCCAGGCCAAGCTCACCGCGCTGGCCGCCCTGCTGGCGCAGGCGGAGCACCAGGCTGCCTGCCGTGGCGACTGGCCGGTCATCGCGCTCGACGACCTCGCGTCGGAGCTGGACCGGGATCATCAGGGCTTCGTCCTGCAGCGGCTCGCGGGCACCGGAGCCCAGGTCATCGTCACCGGCACCGAGCCGCCGCTCCTGCCGGACGATCTCCGTGGCGAACCGGCCGCGATGTTCCACGTGGAACGCGGCCGTCTGCGTCCGGGGCCGGTTGGCTGAAGCGTCCCCGAAGCGCCGGATCCCCGAAAGGGACAGCAATCGCGCGGATTGCTATACTTCGCGCATCCATAACTAGTGTGTCATCAGGCGCGCAGGGCCCAGGCGGCTTCGCGTGCCTTCGGAGCCTGCCAACGCATGTCGCAAGAACACGATTCGCCCGCCACCGAAAACGAAGCGGGCAACGCGTACGACTCCAGCCGGATCACCGTGCTTCGCGGGCTCGAAGCCGTCCGCAAGCGCCCCGGCATGTACATCGGCGACGTGCACGACGGCACCGGCCTGCACCACATGGTGTTCGAGGTCGTCGACAACGGCGTCGACGAAGCGCTCGCCGGCCACGCCGACGACATCGTCGTGACCATCCACGAGGACGGTTCGGTGTCGGTGTTCGACAACGGTCGCGGCATCCCGGTGGACATCCACAAGGAAGAGGGCGTGTCGGCGGCGCAGGTCATCATGACCCAGCTGCACGCGGGCGGTAAGTTCGACGACAACAGCTACAAGGTTTCGGGCGGCCTGCACGGCGTCGGCGTCTCGGTGGTCAACGCGCTGTCGCGCAAGCTCGTGCTCGACATCTGGCGCGACGGCTACCACCACCACCAGGAATACGCGATGGGCGAGCCCGTCGCGCCGCTGGAGCGCCTGGAGCCGACCGACAAGCGCGGCACGCTGGTGCGATTCTGGCCGTCGGCCGAAACGTTCACCGACGTCGAGTTCCACTACGACATCCTCGCGCGCCGCCTGCGCGAGCTGAGCTTCCTCAACTCCGGGGTGAAGATCACGCTCGTCGACGAGCGCGGCGAGGCGCGCCGCGACGTGTTCCAGTACGAGGGCGGCATCCGCTCCTTCGTCGAGCACCTGGCGCAGCTCAAGACCCCGCTGCACCCGAACGTGATCTCGGTGAGCGGCGAGCAGAACGGCATCACCGTGGACGTCGCCCTGCAGTGGACCGACGCCTACCAGGAAACGATGTTCTGCTTCACCAACAACATCCCGCAGAAGGACGGCGGCACCCACCTGCAGGGCTTCCGCGCGGCGCTGACGCGCACGCTGACGAACTACATCGAGCAGAACGGCATCGCGAAGCAGGCCAAGGTGCAGCTGTCGGGCGACGACATGCGCGAGGGCATGATCGCCGTGCTGAGCGTCAAGGTGCCGGACCCGAGCTTCTCCAGCCAGACCAAGGAGAAGCTGGTCAGCTCCGAAGTGCGCCCGGTGGTCGAGCAGACCTTCGGCGCGAAGCTCGAGGAGTTCCTGCAGGAGCATCCGGTCGAGGCCAAGGCGATCGCCGGCAAGATCGTCGACGCCGCCCGCGCCCGCGAGGCCGCGCGCAAGGCCCGCGACCTCACGCGCCGCAAGGGCGCGCTCGACATCGCCGGCCTGCCCGGCAAGCTCGCCGACTGCCAGGAGAAGGATCCGGCGCTGAGCGAGCTGTTCATCGTCGAGGGCGATTCGGCGGGCGGATCGGCGAAGCAGGGCCGCAACCGCAAGAACCAGGCGGTGCTGCCGCTGCGCGGCAAGATCCTCAACGTGGAGCGCGCGCGCTTCGACCGCATGCTCTCGTCCGAGCAGGTCGGCACGCTGATCACCGCGCTCGGCACCGGCATCGGCCGCGACGAGTACAACCCGGACAAGCTGCGCTACCACCGCATCATCATCATGACCGATGCGGACGTGGACGGCGCGCACATCCGCACGCTGCTGCTCACGTTCTTCTACCGGCAGATGCCCGAGCTGCTCGAGCGCGGCCACGTCTACATCGGCCTGCCGCCGCTGTACAAGATCAAGCAGGGCAAGAACGAGCTGTACCTCAAGGACGATGCGGCGCTCGACGCCTACCTCGCCGGCAACGCCGTCGAAGGCGCGCAGCTCGTGCCCGCCGAAGGCGAGCCGCCGATCGGCGGCGAAGCGCTGGAGAAGCTGCTGCTCGCCTACGCCGGCGCGCGGGAGGCGATCGTGCGCAACACGCACCGCTTCGATCCGCACGTGCTCGAGGCGCTGATCGACTTCACCCCGCTCGACGCCGCCGCGCTCGCGAGCAACACCGACGAACGCCACGAGCTCGACGCGCTCGAGTCGCGCCTGAACCAGGCCGGGCCGGGCAAGCCGCGCTACCGCCTCGAGTTCCACCATGCCACCGATGCGCGGCCGGCCGCGCTGCTGGTGCACCGTTCGCACATGGGCGTGGACGCGACCCAGGTGCTGCCGATGTCGGCGTTCGAAGGCGGCGACCTGCGCCCGCTGCGCGAAGCCGCGCAGCAGCTGCACGGCCTCGTGCGCGCGGGCGCGCAGATCGTGCGCGGCAACCGCGCGCAGCCGGTGGCGAGCTTCGCGCAGGCGCAGGCCTGGCTGCTCGAGGAGGCGAAGAAGGGCCGCCAGATCCAGCGCTTCAAGGGCCTGGGCGAGATGAACCCGGAGCAGTTGTGGGATACCACGGTCAATCCGGAAACGCGCCGGCTGTTGCAGGTCAAGATCGAGGACGCGGTCGCCGCCGACCAGATCTTCTCGACGCTGATGGGCGACGTGGTCGAGCCGCGCCGGGAGTTCATCGAGGACAACGCGCTCAAGGTCGCCAACCTGGACGTCTGACCCCGTAGGGCCGACCCATGGTCGCTCGATCCCGCCGGGGAGCCGACCATGGGTCGGCGCTGCAGGCGAAGGCGGCGTGATTGACGCAGCCTTCAGCTCGCGCGGGCTAGAACGGCCGCATTCAATCGCCGGCGGAGTCCCCCAATGCGCAAGCTGATCCTGTCCCTCGCCATCGCCGCGTCCGTCGCCGCGTGCGCGACCACCACGTCGCCGACCGGCCGCACCCAGTACGTCGGCGCGGTGTCTCAGGCGCAGCTCGACCAGGCCGGCGCGCAGGCCTTCGCCGAGGTCAAGGCGAAGACGCCGCAGACGCGCGATCCGAAACAGGCAGCCTACGTGCGCTGCGTGGTCAACGACATCGTCGCCGTACTCCCGGCGCAGTGGCGCAGCACGGGATGGGAAACCGCGGTGTTCGCCGACGACCAGGCCAACGCCTTCGCGCTGCCCGGCGGCAAGGTCGGCGTGTACACCGGCATCTTCAAGGTCGCGCGCAACCAGGACCAGCTGGCCGCGGTCGTCGCGCACGAGATCGGCCACGTCGTCTCGCACCACCACGAGGAGCGCATCACCCGCCAGGCGGGCGCGCAGGGCGCGCTGCAGGTCATCGGATCGCTGCTCGGCTCGCGTTTCGGCGAAGGCGCCGCGAACGCGGCGGTGCAGGGCGGCAGCATCCTGGCCCAGACCGGTTTCCTGCTGCCGGGTTCGCGCGCCCAGGAAACCGAGGCCGACGTGGTCGGGCAGCAGCTGATGGCGAGTGCCGGCTTCGATCCGCGCGCCGCGGTGAACCTGTGGGAAAACATGGCCGCCGCGGGCGGCAGCCGCCCGCCGGAATGGCTCTCGACGCATCCGGATCCGCAGAGCCGGCTGTCCGAGCTGCGCGCGCGCGCCGCCGGCCTGGTGCCGGCCTACGAGCAGGCGAGGGCGGCAGGTCGCCGACCGAACTGTGGATGAGTTCACATTCGGGGCAGGTGCGTAACGGCGGGGTTTTCTGCTAGCGTTTCCGGTTCCCCCGTCGCCCAGCGGCGACGGACCCACGGAGACCGTCCCCCAATGACTACTCACCGTCACGCTTCCCTCGCCGCGGCCATCGCGGCCGTCCTTCTCGCCGCGTCCGCACTGCCGGGCGTCGCCATGGCCCAGGAGGTGGGGCAGGAGCAGGTCGGCTCCGGCAACGCCGGCATGAGCATGCACGACAGGCGCGAGGCTGCGCGCCAGGCGCGGGAAGGGAAGAGCGGCAAGGAAGACAAGAAGGCCGCGCTGTATCCGCTGGCAACGCGCGAGCAGCCGGAAGGCACCGCGTCACGCTCGGGCCTGAAGAAGCTGCAGAAGCTGCAGGACACCTACCAGAAGCAGGACGACGACGGCACGATCGCCCAGGCGCTCGAGATCACCGGCGATTCGTCGGCCAATCCCTACGAGAAGAGCTTCGCCTACCTGCTCGCCGGCACCGCCGCCGCGGACAAGGACGACCAGGCCGCCGCCGCCGACTACTTCGCCAAGGCGCTGGACGCCAACGGCCTGTCCAACGACGACTACTACACCGCGATGTTCAACCTGGCCGTGATCCAGTACGGCCTGGACCGCTACCCCGATGCGCTGGCGACGCTCGATCGCTTCCTCACCGAGACCAAGTCGGAGAAGCCCGAGGCGATGAACCTCAAGGGCGGCATCCTGATGCAGATGGAGCGCTACGACGACGCGGCGGCGCTGTTCACCGCCCAGCTGGCGAAGAAGCCGGACGACAAGTCGCTGCTGATGAACGCCGTGGCCGCCTACCAGTCCGCCGACAAGCCCGACAAGGCGACGGCGCTGCTCGCCGACGCCCAGGCGAAGGGCCTGCTGACCACCAAGGACGAATACCGCGCGCTCTACGTCAGCTACATCAACGCCGACCGCGACAAGGACGCCGTCAAGGTGATCGAGGACGGTGTGGCCAAGGGCATCATCCCGGCCAGCCCGGAACTGGCCAAGGACTACATGGTCCTGGGGCAGAAGGCCTTCTACAACGAAGACGACGCCACCGCCATCGAGATGTACAAGCGCGCCATGCCCATGGCCGGCGATGGCGAGGCGGCCCTGAACCTGGCGAAGCTGTACGCCGCGCAGGGAAAGGGCGCGGAAGCCAAGGCAGCGGCCCAGCAGGCCCTGGACAAGGGCGTCAAGGACACGGCGGGCGCGAAGAAGCTTGCCGGGGTCAAGTAACCGGTAACACCCGCTGCGGAACCCATTGGTACCGGGGTTCCGGATTGGTATAAGCTTAGAGATTCCCGCGGCCGGAAACGGCCGCGGATCGACTTTTCCGGGTGGGAACGCCCGGCCCAATGACCCGAGCTTCCCCCGCATGACGCAAGACCTGCCGAGCGAAAACATCGATGGCGATCCCGGCCTGAACTGGCCGCGCATCGCCGGCCTGTCCTTCGTGATCGCGATCCACGCGGCGGCGCTCCTGCTGCTGCTGGCTCCGGTCACCCCTCCCGGCCAGGAAAAGGCCGACGAGGACGTGACCCGCGTCGTGATCATCGAGCCGCCGCCGCCGCCGCCCCCGCCGCCGCCGCCGCCGCCCGAGCAGCCGAAGCCGCAGGAGATCAAGCAGCTCGCCCCGCCGCAGCCGAGTCCGATCCCGCCGCCGCCGGAAGAGCCGCCGGTGGTGTTCGACGAGCCGTCGCCGGTCGACGTGCAGGCGCCGCCCCCGGCCCCCCCGGCGCCGCCCGCCCCGGTCGCCGACATCGGCGCGAGCGTGGACATCTCGTCCAAGAACATGAATCCCCCGCGCTACCCGCCGGAGGAGAACCGTCGCCACATCGGCGGTACCGTCGTGCTGATCATCACCGTCGACTCCAGCGGCAACGCCACGGACGTCCAGGTCGAAAGCTCGAGCGGCAACCGCAACCTGGATCGCGAGGCGGTCAAGGCCGCCAAGCGCTGGCGCTTCAACCCGGGCATGGCCGGTGGCCGGAAGACCGGCGGGCGCGTCCGCGTCCCGGTCGTCTTCACCCCGTCCTGATCGCGGGCAACCCGACCCGGCAGTTTTGCAACAACCGCTCCACCCTCACCACCACTAAAACTCAAAGGTAAGCGTCATGCTGCAGGAAACCACCCAAGCCGCCGCTGCGACCGGAGGCAACGCCGCTTCCGCCCTTACGCAGATGGGCGTCGACCATCTGCTCACCGAAATGATGAACGATCCGGGCTCCTTCGCGGTGTCCTGGGCGGTGCTCATCACGTTGACCCTGATGTCGGCGATGTCGATCTACTGGATCGTCATCAACTTCTTCAAGAAC
>DASTWT010000088.1:0-2514 GCA_035765815.1 Luteimonas sp.
GAACACCGGCACCGCCGAGCCGGACCTGCGGCTCACCGACAACGCCGCGCTGGTCGCGCCGACCGGCGGCAACGCGTCCGTCGCCTACATGGGACTATTGTCCGTGCTGCTGCAGTGGAACCAGGAGGACCCGGTGGACGATGCCGAGCGGCTGCGCAACGACGCGGTCCAGAGCTACCAGGGCAACCGCAACCCGTTCGTGGACCATCCCGAATGGGCGGCATGCATCTACCAGGGCGCCTGCCCCTGAGCGCCGGCGCGCCCGCGACGGAAGACCCGATCGCCGCGACCCGGCTTTGGCTGGAGCGCGCGGTGATCGGGCTCAACCTGTGCCCGTTCGCGAAGGCGGTGCATGCGAAGGACCAGGTGCGCTGGGTGCTGGCGGAAGCGGAGACGCCGGAGGCGCTGCTCGAAACGCTGGCCGCGGAACTGCTGGCGTTGCGCGATGCGTCGCCGGACGAGGTCGACACCACCCTGATCGTGCACCCGCGCGTGCTGGGCGACTTCCTCGACTACAACGACTTCCTCGAGGCCGCGGACGGCCTCGTCGCCGAACTGGGCCTCGAGGGCGTGCTGCAGGTCGCGAGCTTCCATCCGCAGTACCAGTTCGCGGGTACGCACCCGGACGACATCGAGAACTTCACCAACCGTTCGCCCTACCCGACGCTGCACCTGCTGCGCGAGGACAGCGTGTCGCGGGCGGTGGAGGCGTTCCCGGATCCGGACGCGATCGTCGACCGCAACATCGAGACGCTCCGGCGGCTCGGCCCCGCCGGCTGGTGCGCCCTCTTCGAATAGCGCGAACCTCGCTTCCGGTTCGGGCGCTTCGACTTCGAAAACATCCATGTTTTCGAGGTCCCCGAACCGGACCCCTTCGCATCCACGGCGCCACACGGCTCGAGGGCTTACGCTTCCGGAAGCCCCACGTCGCCTTTCCGCTCTTGATCGAAGCGGGGAATGGCGGCGCGCGTGGCGACGGAAGCGTGCGTGGAATTCCGGGGGCCTTGGCGCCATGGATGGCGCCACGGAGCCTACATGGACGTACTTGCGGCGTCCCCCGGAATTCCGCGCACGCTTCCGGAGCCCCACTCCGAAGCCACCTTTTCAGGAGAACAGGGTGGCGAGGTCGTCGTCGCCGAGGGCGCGCCAGTGGCCGGGAGCGAGGTCGCCGAGCGCGAGTCCGCCGACCTGGCTGCGATGCAGCGCCTCGACATGGTTGCCGACCGCCGCGAACATCCGCCGAACCTGATGGTAGCGGCCTTCGGTCAGCACCAGCGTCGCATGGCGCGGATCGGCCACTTCGAGTTGCGCCGGCGCGAGCGGCGTGTCTTCGGATTCCAGCCGCAGGGCGCCGCTCGCGAACAGCGCGGCCTCGTCGCCGCGCAGGTCGGATGCGAGCGTCGCCTCGTAGCGCTTCGCGAGCTTCGCCTTCGGCGCCGTGATCCGGTGCAGCAGCGCGCCGTCGTCGGTCAGCAGCAGCAGGCCGCTGGTGTCGCGGTCGAGCCGGCCCACCGTCGACAGCAGCGGCGAGCGATGGCGGAAGCGCGGCGGCAGCAGGTCGTGGACGATGCGTCCCGGATCGCGCGTCGAGCAAGTGTAGCCGACGGGCTTGTGCAGCATCAGCACCAGGCCCTGCGGCGGATCGAGCGGCTCGCCGTCGATGCGCACGTCGGCGTGCGCGGGCGCGTCGTCGGCGTAGAGCACCTCGCCCGCGGCGTCGGTGACGCGGCCCTCGCGGAACATGCGCGCGACGTCCTTGCGGCTGCCGTAGCCGAGGTTGGCGATGGTCTTGACCAGCTTCATCGCGCGGCCTCCATCGCCCGCGCCTCGACCACCTTGAAGCCGTCGCGCGCGGCGATTTCGCGCACTGCGTCGAATCGGCCCGCGAGCGCGCACTCGTACGGCAGGTGGCGGTTGGCGACGAGCAGCAGGCGCCCGCCCGGGCGCAGCGCGTCGGCTGCCGCGGCGATGAACGCACGGCCGAGGTCGACGCGTTCGCCGGCGGCCTGCGCGTGGAACGGCGGGTTGCAGACGATCGCGTCGTAACGCTTCGATCCGACGCCCGCGGCGACGTCGTGCCAGTGGAATGCGAGCGCCGCGTCGCCACCGATGGCGCCGAGGTTGGCGCGGGCGAGTTCGAGCGCGCGCGCGTCTGCTTCGTACAGGTCGAGCGACGCGACCTGCGGGCAGCGCGCGAGCACCTGCGCGCCGAGGTAGCCCCAGCCGGCGCCGAGGTCGGCGACCGCGCCGCGCAGGTCCGCCGGCAGGTGCCCGGCGAGCAGCCGCGATGCGGCGTCGACGCGATCCCAGGCGAACACGCCCGGCCGCGACAGGAACCCGCCGCCGGGCACGCCGTCGTCGGCGATCGAGCGCGGCGCATCGAGCGCTTCCCACTCCGCCGCCAGCGCCGGGTCGGCGGGCGCATCGAGCGGCGCGGTCCAGAACACGCGGCAATGGTGCTTGGACTGGCTGCGCAACGGCCCGGCCAGGCGCGCGAGGTCGGCCTCGCCGCTG
>DASTWT010000089.1:0-5715 GCA_035765815.1 Luteimonas sp.
ACGCCGCGATCGAGATCGCGTACTTCTTCCCGGCGACCGACGTCTACGCCCGCTGAGTTCGATGATGGACCGGACGCGCGACATCGCGATCGAAGTCGTCCCCGACGTCGCCGCGGCGCGCGCGCCCGGATCCGCCGCTGCAGGTGCGCCGTCCGCGTCGAACGCCGCGGACGGCCGCACCAACATCTTCGACCTCGACCGCGCCGGACTGGAGCGCTTCTTCGAGGAAGGGCTGGGCGAGAAGAAGTTCCGCGCCCACCAGGTGATGAAGTGGATCCATCACCGCCATGCCACCGACTTCAACGACATGACCGACCTGGGCAAGGCGCTGCGCGCCAAGCTCGAGGAGCGCGCGGTGGTCCACGCGCCCACGGTGATGTTCGACAAGGCCTCCGCCGACGGCACCCACAAATGGCTGCTCGGCATGGACCCGAAGAACGCGATCGAGACGGTCTACATCCCCGACAAGGGCCGCGGCACGCTGTGCGTGTCGTCGCAGGTGGGCTGCGCGCTCAACTGCACGTTCTGCTCGACCGCGACCCAGGGCTTCAACCGCAACCTGTCCACCGCCGAGATCATCGGCCAGGTGTGGGTGGCGGCGCGTCACCTCGGCAACGTTCCCCACCAGCAGCGCCGCCTCACCAACGTGGTGATGATGGGCATGGGCGAGCCGCTCGCGAATTTCGACAACGTCGTGCGCGCGATGAGCATCATGCGCGACGACCTGGGCTACGGACTGGCCAACAAGCGCGTCACCCTCTCGACCGCCGGCATGGTGCCGATGATCGACCGCCTCGCCGCCGAGAGCGACGTGTCGCTGGCGGTGTCGCTGCATGCGCCGGTCGACGAGCTGCGCGACACGCTGGTGCCGCTCAACAGGAAGTACCCGATCGCCGAGCTGATGGACGCCTGCGTGCGCTACGCGCTGCGCAAGAAGGGCGAGTCCGTCACCTTCGAATACACCCTGATGAAGGGCGTCAACGACCAGCCGGAGCATGCGCGCGCGCTGGTGGCGTTGATGCGCGAATTCGACCGCCGCGTGCAGATGAAGGACGCGGCCAAGGTCAACCTGATCCCGTTCAACCCGTTCCCCGGCACGCGCTTCGAGCGCCCGGGCGACGACGCGATCCGCGCGTTCCAGAAGCAGCTCAACAACGCCGGCATGATCGCGCCGGTGCGCCGCACCCGCGGCGACGACATCGACGCCGCCTGCGGCCAGCTCAAGGGCCAGGTGATGGACCGCACGCGCCGCCAGGCCGAGTTCAAGCGCAGCCTGCAGGCGGGAGGGCGCGATGCGGCCGCGTGACACCGCCATCGCGCTGCTCGCCGCGTCCGTCGTGCTCGCCGGCTGCTCGCGGCTGACGTTCGTCAAGCCCGATCCCGACCGCAACGGGTATGACCAGGTCACGCCGGACTACGACGTGCGCGAGGATCCGCACGAGGCCGAGCGCCTGCTCGCACGCGAGCGCGTCGCCGCCGCGGCGCACGCGCTGCAGGCCGGCGACCTCGCGCAGGCCGCGCAGCTGGCGCAGCAGGCCCTGGACGGCGACCGTTCGCAGGCCGATGCGCACACGGTGCTCGCGCTGGTGGCCGAGCGCCAGGGGCGCGCGCAGGAAGCCGGCGAGCACTACGCGGCTGCGGTGAAACTCGCGCCGGCGTCCGGCATCGCGCTCAACAATTACGGCGTCTGGCTCTGCGGGGCGGGGCGTGCCGCCGAGTCCCTGCCGTTGTTCGACCGCGCCCTGGCCGATCCCGCGTACCCGACGCGCGCGCGGGCGCTCGCGAATGCGGGCAGCTGCGCGCTGCGCGCCGGGCAGCCCGCCCGCGCCGAGCGCGACCTGCGCCAGGCGCTGGACCTCGACCCCGCCGAACCGACCGCCCTCGCCGCCATGGCGCGCGTCGAGTACGCGGCTGGCGATTACCTGCAGGCGCGCGCCTTTTCCGAGCGCCGGCTCGCGGCGGCCGCCGCGACGCCGGAAGTCCTGCAACTGGCGTCACAAATCGAGCAGAAACTCGGCGACGCGGCCGCTTCGGCCCGTTATGTTCAAAGGATGAGGGACGAGTTCCCCCTGTCCCAGCAGACTCCCCGGGGGGGTGAGAGTCAGCAATGATCGCGAACGAACACGATCCGCAAGCGCATGCGGAGCACGAGGGCGCGGGGCGGCGCCTGCGGGAGGCGCGCGAAGCCGCCGGCCTGAGCCTGGCCGACGTGTCCTCCCGGCTGAAGATGCCGCTGCGCGTGGTCCAATCGCTGGAGGCGGAGGACTGGGGCAGGCTCGGCGCGCCGGTGTTCGTGCGCGGCCAGCTGCGCAGCTACGCGCGCCTGCTCGGGATCGATGCCGCGCCGGTCGAGGACGCCGCCGGCGTCTCGGTGGTGGTGCCGCCGGTGCTGACCCCGCGCACCTACACCTCGCCGCTGCAGCGCTTCGCCGAGCACGCGGCGCGCCGCGCGGTGTACATCGTCATGACCATCGCGATCGCGATCCCGGTCTGGCTCGCAACGCGCCCGCACGCGGAACTGGCCGCCGGCGACGCCGCGCCACTCGATGCGCCTGCGCCGCGCCATGCGGCTCCCGCCGCCGCGCACGATGCGCCCGCGCGCCCGGCCCCGGTCGCCGCCGTGGACGTTCCGCACCCGCTGGTCGCCTCGCTCGCGGCGCTGCCGCCGCGGGAAACGCCCGCGCTCGTGCTGGAGTTCGAAGGCGACAGCTGGGCGCAGGTCGTCGCGCCCGGCGGCCAGGTCCTGGAGCAGGGCCTGCTGCACGCCGGCGAACGCCGTACCTACGCGGCCGGGGAGGTCGCTGGCGTGGTGCTCGGCAACGCCGGCGCCGTGCGCGTGAGCAGCCATGGCCGCGAGGCCGACCTGGGCCCCTATCTCCGCGCGAACGTCGCGCGCTTTACGGTATCCTCTGACGGTTCCCTCGCGCCTGCCGCCGACTGACGACTCGCGGCCGCGAGATCCGTCCAACCCCCCAATGGCGGCTGCATGGCAATCGACGAACTCCTCGACGAACACGAACAGGGCGAACGCGTCCGCGGCTGGCTGCGCGAGAACGGCGGCGGCCTCCTCACCGGCGTCCTGCTCGGACTGGCGCTGATCCTGGGCTGGCAGTGGTGGCAGCAGCAGCGCGCCCACGGCCGCCTGCAGGCCGGGAACGACTACCAGGCGGCGCTCGACGCGCTTTCGGCGGGCAAGGCCGACGTCGCGGCGGCGCGGGTGGCGGCGCTTCCCGCCGGCAGCGCCTACGCCACGCTGGGTACGCTGGCGCTCGCGAAGTCGCAGGCCGATGCCGGCAAGCGCGACCAGGCGATCGCGACGCTGCGCGCGCTCAAGAGCGACGATCCCGAACTCGCCGGCGTGGTCCGCAACCGCCTCGCGCAACTGCTGCTCGACGCGGGCAAGCCGAAGGACGCCATCGCGACGCTGGGCGAGGCGAAGGACGCGCCGCTGGCCGCCGCGATCCGCGGCGACGCCTACGTTGCCCTGGGCCAGCTGCCCGAAGCGCGCACCGCATACGGCCAGGCGCTCGCCGGCCTCCCCGTGGGTTCGCCGCTGCGCAACCTCGTCGAGCTGAAGCTCATCGATGCGGGCGGCACGGCCCCGGACGTGGAGGCGCGCAGCTGATGGCCCGCCATTCCGGATTCCGCGCCGCGCCCGGCCGCGCCGCCCTCGTCCTGCTGCTCGGCGCCGCGCTCGCGGCGGGCGGTTGCAGCACCGTGAAGGGTTGGTTCACCGGCAAGAACGCCAAGCTGCTCGCACCGGCGGCGCTCACCGAGTTCACCGCGACGGCGAAGGCCGAGCGCGTCTGGGCGACGTCCGTCGGCGACGGCGAAGGCCGCCTCGGTTCGCGCCAGGGCCCGGCCGTGGCCGACGGCCGCGTGTACGCCGCGGGCACCGACGGCGTCGGCGCGTGGGAGCTGCAGACCGGCAAGCAGGTCTGGTACCACGAGGACAAGAAGGACAAGGACGGCAACCGGCTCGGCCTGGGCGGCAGCCCGGGCGTCGGCGACGGCCTCGTCGTGGTCGGCGGGCTCGAGGGCGACGTGCTCGCGCTCGATGCCGCCACGGGCGACGTGAAGTGGCAGGCGAAGGTCGGCACCGAGGTGCTCGCCGCGCCGGCGATCGGGCAGGGCCTGGTGCTCGTGCGTTCCATCGACGGCCGGGTCACCGCCTTCGACGCCGCCAGCGGCGAGCGCCGCTGGTTCTGGGAGAAGGAGGCGCCCGCGCTGACCGTGCGCGGCAACAGCTCGCCGCTGCTTGCGCCGGGCGCCGCGTTCATCGGCAACGACGACGGCACGCTCTCCGCGCTGACGCTTTCCAACGGCGCCCAGATCTGGGAGCAGCTGGTGTCCACCGGCGAAGGGCGCAGCGAGCTCGACCGCATGGCCGACGTCGACGGCACCCCGGTGCTCGACGGCACCACCATCTACGCGACGAGCTACAAGGGCCAGACGCTGTCGATCGACGGTCCCACCGGCCGCCCGCTCTGGTCGCACGACGCCGGCGGTTCCGGCACCGTCGGCGTCGCTTCGGACCGGGTCGTGGTGAGCGATGCGAAGGGCACCGTGTGGGCGCTCGCCAAGACCGACGGCAGCGCGCTGTGGCAGCAGCCCGCGCTGGCGCGCCGCAACCTCACCGCGGCGACCGTGCAGGGCAACTACGCCGTCGTCGGCGACATCGAAGGCTACCTGCACTGGCTCAACCTGCAGGATGGCGCGTTCGCCGCTCGCGCGCGCGCCGGCAGCGACGCGATTCGCGGGCAGCCCGTGGTCGCCGATGGCCTGCTGGTCGTCGAAACCACCGGCGGCGAGCTCAGCGCCTGGCGCATTTCGCCCTGACCCGGGCATGCTTCCCCTCGTCGCCCTTGTCGGCCGCCCGAACGTCGGCAAGTCGACGCTGTTCAATGCCCTGACGCGTACGCGCGACGCCCTGGTGCACGATGCGCCGGGCGTCACCCGCGACCGCAACTACGGCGTGTGCCGGCTCGACGAATCGCGTCCGTTCGTGGTCGTCGACACCGGCGGCATCGCCGGCGTCGAGGAAGGCCTGGCCGGCGCCACTGCGCGCCAGTCGCGTGCCGCCGCGGAAGAAGCCGACCTGATCCTGTTCATCGTCGACGGGCGCGAAGGCGCGTCCGCGCTCGACGACGAGATCCTGGCCTGGCTGCGCCGTTCCGCGCGGCAGGTGTTCCTGGTCGTCAACAAGGTCGACGGCATCGACGCGCAGGCCGCGCGCAACGAGTTCGCCCGGTACGGCTTCCGCGACGTCGTCGGCATCTCCGCGTCGCATCGCCAGGGCATCGACGATCTGCTCAGGCGCGTGCTCGCGGCGCTGCCCGAGCGTGGCGGGGCGGAAGTCCCCGACGACGATCCGGAGCGCGTCCGCATCGCCTTCGTCGGACGCCCGAACGTCGGCAAGTCCACGCTGGTCAACCGCATCCTCGGCGAGGAGCGGATGATCGCGTCGGACGTGCCCGGCACGACCCGCGATTCCATCGCCGCCGACATCGAGCGCGACGGCCGCAAGTACCGGCTGGTCGACACCGCCGGGCTGCGCCGCAAGTCGAAGGTCGACGAGGCGGTCGAGAAGTTCTCGATCGTGAAGACGTTGCAGGCGATCGAGGACTGCCAGGTCGCGGTGATCATGCTCGACGCCGGCGAAGGCGTGACCGAGCAGGACGCCAGCGTGCTCGGCGCGGTGCTCGACGCCGGCCG
>DASTWT010000090.1:0-6441 GCA_035765815.1 Luteimonas sp.
ACCTCAGTACAGCCGCTGGCGCTTGGTGACGTCGCGCGAGCTGCGGCGGGCCTGGCGCTTCACCGCGGCGGCGGCCTTGCGCTTGCGCTCCTGGGTCGGCTTCTCGTAGAACTCGCGCTTGCGGGTCTCGGCGAGCACGCCCGCCTTCTCGCAGGTGCGCTTGAAGCGGCGCAGGGCAAACTCGAAGGGCTCGTTCTCGCGGACTTTGACGCTCGGCATACGCTGGTCTCTGGATGGGTTCCTGGCCCGGGCTACGGGCGAGCCGCGTATGATAACGGCTGCCCCACGGAGCGCGCAACCGCTTGAAAGTCCTCGGCATCGAAACCTCCTGCGACGAGACCGGCGTGGCCGTCTTCGACCTGGCGGCCGCCGGCGACGGTGCCCGCCCCGGCGCGGAGGGCCTGCTGGCCCATGCGGTCTACAGCCAGATCGCCCTCCACGCCGAGTACGGCGGGGTCGTGCCCGAGCTGGCCAGCCGCGACCACGTGCGCAAGCTGCTGCCCCTGGTCCGGCAGACCCTGGCCGAGGCCGGGCTGTCGACCGCCGACCTCGACGGCGTGGCCTACACCGCCGGCCCCGGGCTGGTCGGCGCCCTGCTGGTCGGCGCGGGGGTCGCCCGGTCGCTGGCCTGGGGACTGGGCGTTCCCGCCGTGGCGGTCCACCACATGGAAGGCCACCTGCTGGCGCCGCTGCTGGAGGATCCCGAGCTGGCGCCGCCGTTCGTGGCCCTGCTGGTGTCCGGCGGCCACACCCAGCTGGTCGCGGTCGAGGCCCTGGGCCGCTACCGCCTGCTCGGCGAGACCCTGGACGACGCGGCCGGCGAGGCCTTCGACAAGACCGCCAAGCTGATGGGCCTGCCGTATCCCGGCGGCCCGCAGCTGGCGAAGCTGGCCGAACAGGGCGTGCCGGGGCGGTTCCGCTTCGCCCGGCCGATGACCGACCGGCCGGGGCTCGACTTCAGCTTCAGCGGGCTCAAGACCCAGGTGCTGCTGGCCTGGCAGAACAGCGACAAGTCGGACCAGACGAAGGCCGACATCGCCCGCGGCTTCGAGGATGCGGTGGTCGACACCCTGGCGATCAAATGCGGCCGCGCGCTGGACGCGGCCGGCTGCGACACGCTGGTGGTGGCCGGCGGCGTCGGCGCCAACCGGCGCCTGCGGGCGAAGCTCGAGGACATGGCGGCCGTGCGCGGCGGGCGGGTGCGCTTCCCGCGGCCGGCGCTGTGCACCGACAACGGCGCGATGATCGCCTTCGCCGGCGCGCTGCGCCTGGCCGCCGGCCAGCGCGAGGACGCCGCGGTGCGGGCGACGCCGCGCTGGGACATGGCGACCCTGCCCGCGATCTGACGCGGCGGCGCGCGCGCCGGTCGCGGTAAGCTGCGCCCATGGATCGCGTCTTCATCGAAGGACTGGAAGTCTCCGCCACGATCGGTTGCCACGCCTGGGAACGGCGCGGGCCGCGGCCGCTGGTGGTGGACCTGGAACTGGCGTACGAGAACCGCCGCGCCGCCGCGAGCGATGCGCTCGCCGACGCGGTGGACTACGAGGCGGTGGCGCTGCGCATCGCCGCGCTCGCCGCGGAATCCGGCTGCGAGTTGCTGGAGACCTTTGCCGAGCGCTGCGCGCAGCGCTTGCTGCGCGAGTTCGACGCGGAATGGCTGCGGCTGCGCATCGGCAAGCCGGGCGCGGTGCGCGGCGCGCGCACCGCGGGCGTGTCGATCGAGCGCGGGCGCGCCGACCTGCTGCCCGAGGCCGGCGGCGGCGACGGCGATGCGGCGTTCATCGCGCCCGAAGCCGCGACCGCGCCGCCGCGATCGGCCCCGGCCGGCAGCGCCGCGTCGCGCGTGGACGCCGCCGCGCTCGCCGCGCGCCTGGCCGGCCTGCCCGGCGGCATGCAGCGTCGCCGCGCGTCCGACCGCAAGCCGCGCCCGCGCAGCCGCGCCTACCTGAGCCTGGGCAGCAACCTCGAGCCGGAAGCCAACCTCGCCGCCGCGGTCGCCGCGCTGCGCGCGCGCTTCGGCGACGTCGTGGTGTCGCCGGTCTACCGTTCGCCGCCCGACGGCTTCCACGGCCCCGATTTCCTCAACGCGATCGTGGGCGTCGACAGCGACATCCATCCGTTCGCGCTGGACGAGTGGCTGCACGCGCTGGAGGAGGCGCACGGCCGCGACGCGCGCGACGCCGACTACAGCAACCGGCCGCTCGACGTGGACATCATCTATTTCGGCGAGCTGGTGCTCGACGGCCCGGGCGACTTCCAGCTGCCGCGGCCGGAGCTGCACCACGCATTCGTGCTCAAGCCGCTGGCCGACATCGCGCCGGACTTCGTCGACCCGATCCGGCACAAGACGCTCGCGCAGCTGTGGGCCGCGCATCCGCGCCGCGACGATCCGCCGGCGCAGGTGGATGTCGTACTCTAGCGGCATGACGGAACAGCGGCCTTCGGTGGTGGTGACCGGCGCGTCGCGGGGCATCGGCCTCGCGATCGCGAAGCGCTTCCATGCGGACGGTGCGCAAGTCACGATCTGCGCCCGCGGCCGCGCGGCGCTGGAGGATGCGCTCGACGAAATGCCGGGCCTGCGCGTGCACGCCGTCGACATGGCGCGCCGCGACGAGGTGGAGCGCTTCGCCGACGCGGTGCTGGCCGAAACCGGCACGCCGGACGTGCTGGTGAACAACGCCGGCGCGTTCCTGCCCGGCGGCATCCGCAGCGAGGCGGAGGGCACGTTCGACGCGATGATCGCGGTCAACGTCGCCAGCGCCTACCACCTGACGCGCGCGCTGCTGCCCGGCATGATCGCGCGCGGCAGCGGCACCATCGTCAACGTCTGCAGCACCGCCTCGATCGTGCCGTATCCGAACGGCGGTTCCTACGGCATCGCCAAGCACGCGCTGCACGGCTTCTCGCGCACGCTGCGCGAGGAGCTGAAGCACCACGGCATCCGCGTCGTCGCGTTGCTCCCGGGCGCGACGCTGACCGATTCCTGGGCCGGCGCGGGCCTGCCGGACGCGCGCTTCATGCCGGCCGAAGACGTCGCCGAGGCGGCGTACACGGCGTGGCGGATGTCGCCGCGCACGGTGGTCGAGGACATCCTGCTGCGGCCGATGCTCGGCGACATCCCGGCGGACTGACGCATGCCCGGACAGACCGTCACCCTGCGCCTGGCCAAGGAGAACATGAAGTTCTCGGCCGGCCATTTCACGATCTTCGGCCCGGGTTCGCGCGAGCGCGTGCACGGCCACGACTTCCGCGTCGCGGTGCGGGTGCAGGCGCGCGTCGGCGCCGACGGCCTGTGCTTCGATTACGGGCTGCTGAAGCGGCGCATCGTCGAGCTGTGCCGCGAGCTCAACGAATGGATGCTGCTGCCGGGCGAGTCGCCGCTGCTGCGGATCGAGCGCGAGGGCGCGCTGCTGCACGCGCTGTTCGGCGAGGAGCGCATCCCGTTCCTGGCCGCCGACGTCAAGGTGCTGCCGCTGGCCAACATCAGCGTCGAGGAGCTCGCGCGCTGGTTCCAGGGCCGGTTGCTCGAGGATCGCGCGCAGGTCGACGCCTTCCGCATCGACGCGCTGGACGTCGAAGTCGCCTCCGGCCCCGGCCAGGGCGCAACCGTTTCGTGGACGAGGGGATGACTCATGGGCAAGTTCACGCGTAGCTGGGCGTTGGCGAAGGCGAGCATGGAAGTGCTGCGCGCCGACAAGGAATTGCTGGTGTTCCCGCTGGTGTCGAGCCTGGCGACGCTGGTGGTGGCGGCGAGCTTCCTGCTGCCGGTGTTCGGGCTGGGGCTGCTGAAGCAGGCGGACGTCAATGGCGGGCCGACGGTGGCGCTGTACCTGCTGCTGTTCGCGTTCTACCTGGTGCAGTACTTCGTGATCTTCTTCTTCAACACGGCGCTGGTCGGCGCGGCGATGATCCGGCTCGACGGCGGCGACCCGACGGTCGGCGCGGGGTTGCGCATCGCGGCCGGCAAGTGGACGACGATCCTGGGCTACGCGGCGATCGCCGCGACCGTCGGCATGGTCCTGCGCGCGCTGTCCGAGCGCGCGGGCTTCCTCGGCCGCATCGTCGTCTCGCTGCTCGGCGTGGCGTGGACGGTGGCGACCTACCTGACCGTGCCGGTGCTGGTGGCGCGCGACGTCGGGCCGATCGAGGCGGTGAAGGAAAGCGCGTCGCTGCTCGGCCGTACCTGGGGCGAGAACCTGATCGGCCAGGGCGGCATCGGCGTGGTGTTCACGCTGGTGTACGTCGCGATGGGCGTCGTCGGCGCCGGGCTCCTCGTGCTGCTCGGCATGGAGAAGATGCTGGTGCCCGCGATCGTCGTCGCCTGCCTGCTGATCGTGGCGTTCATCCTGGTCGCGCTGGTGCAGGCGGCGCTGGCGGGCATCTATTCGGCGGCGCTGTACCGCTTCGCGGTGGCGGGCGACGCGCCGGCCGGCTTCGACGGCGCGCTGCTGCGCAACGCGTTCCAGCGCAAGGCCTGACCCGCGCCGTGTCGTCCCTCCCCCCGCCCGGCGACGCGGCGCGCGCACACAGCGCGCACCTGCGCGAAGTCGTGCAGGAGCAGATCATCGCGGCGGGCGGGGCGTTGCCGTTCTCGCGCTTCATGGAGCTGTGCCTGTACGCACCGGGGCTGGGCTACTACAGCGCGGGCGCGGCCAAATTCGGCGCGGCGGGCGACTTCGTGACCGCGCCGGAACTCGGGCCGCTGTTCGCGGCCTGCGTCGCCGACGCGCTGGCGCCCGTGTTGCGCCAGGTCGGTCCCGAGGCGCAGTTCCTCGAGCTCGGCGGCGGTAGCGGCGCGTTCGCCGACGTCGTGCTCAAGCGGCTGCTGGCGCTGGACGCGCTGCCGTCGCGCTACGCGATCCTGGAGCCGAGCGCGGACCTGCGCGAGCGGCAGCAGGCGCGGCTGCGCGAGCGGCTCAATCCCTTGCTCGGCGACCTCGTCGAGTGGCTGGACATGCCGCCGCAGGAACCATGGTCGGGCGTGCTGTTCGCCAACGAGGTCATCGACGCGCTGCCGACGCCGCGCTTCACCCTGCGCGACGGCGAGGTGTTCGAGGAGCACGTCGCGCTCGACGGCGAGGGCCGCTTCATCCGCCAGGACCGTCCGGCCGACGCGCTGCTCGCGGCCGCGGTGCGCCACGTCGAGCGCGACCTCGGCGCGCCGTTCGCCGACGGCTACCGCTCCGAGCTGCTGCCGCAGCTGCCGTACTGGCTGCAGGCGGTGATCGGCGGCATGCGTTCCGGCGCGCTGCTGTTCACCGACTACGGCTACGCGCGGCGCGAGTACTACCAGCCGCAGCGCAGCGAAGGGACGCTGCGCGCGTTCCGCCAGCACCATGTGGTCGCCGACGTGTTCGACTGGCCGGGGTTGCAGGACATCACCGCGTCGGTCGACTTCACCGCGCTCGCCGAGGCCGGCACCGGTGCCGGCTTCGACCTCGCCGGCTACTGCAGCCAGGCGAGCTTCCTGCTCGGCAACGGCCTGGCCGAACGCCTGCAGGAGGCCGAGGCGAAGGCGCGCGACGAGGCCGCGCTGCAGCGCCTGCGCCAGGAGGCCAAGCAGCTCACGCTGCCCGAAGCGATGGGCGAGCGCTTCCAGGCGATGGGCTTCGCGCGCGACGTCGAATTCGGTGCGGCCTTCCTCGCCGGCGACCTGAGCCACCGCTTGTGAACGCGACGACGGAGGCTCGCCGCTGGGTCAAGCCGCTGCGGCACCGCAACGCCTGGCTCGCGCTGTGGCTGTGCGCGGTGACGATGCTGGTGGTCGTATGCCTGTTGCCGGGCCCGGATCTGCCGAACCTCAAGGTGAGCGACAAGCTGGAGCACGCGCTGGCGTTCGCGCTGCTGTCGGCTTCGGCCGTCCAGCTGTTCGAGCGCTGGCGCGCGCTGCTGCTGGTCGCCTTCGGGCTGCTGGCGCTCGGCGTCGGCATCGAGCTGGCGCAGGGCATCTTCACCAGTACGCGAGCGATGGAAGCCGGCGACGTCGTCGCCGACGCCACCGGCATCGTCGCCGGCCTGCTGGTCGCGATCACGCCGCTGCGCGACCTGCTGCTCCGCATCGCCGGCCGCGCCTGACGCTCGCGATCGCTTTGGGGCCGGGCGCCGGAAGCGTGCGCGGGACGTCGGCTTCGGGCCGGGCGCCGCGTTTCCCCGCTTTTTTCATCAACAAGAAGCGGGGCACCTCGCTTGGTGGGGCGGTGCGAATGCGTGTGCGTGGGCCGAGCGGGCCATGGATGGCCCGCGCCCGCGCCCTGAGTCCTGGACGACTCGCGGGAGCGGCGGACCACGCACACGCATTCGCGCCGCCCAGTCCCGAAGCGAGAAGCCCCTAGCGAGGCAGCGTGCGGGCGGCGGCGATGGCGGCGATGCGGGCGCGGCGGAGCGCTTCGCCGAGCCTGGGGCCTTCGAGGCCTTCGGCGGCGACGTCGGCGGCGCGCACCG
>DASTWT010000091.1:0-12060 GCA_035765815.1 Luteimonas sp.
AACACCTCCTGGCTTTGCTCTTTGATAATGGGAGTGGCCATTTTGTGCGCCTAACACCTGAATTAAGCCGAGCCGCGAAGCGGCTTCGGCTTGAATGAATTGTTATGCGCCGCCACTACTGCAGCAGGAACTGCCTTGCTGAATAGGTGGGCACTTGACCGTGCCATACGAGCAATAGACGCAGCAATCCCCCGGTAGCGGTTTGAGCACCACATGGCACGCGCCGCACTCATAGAGCCACTGGCACGCATTGGTGGGCATAGTTTCCTGCGTAACAGCACCGCACTCGGGGCAGGTGATAACCGACTCTAGTTCGATGCTGGACATTGGGTGGCTCTTACAGGACGCAGGAGATCAAGAATAGACGCGACAAGCATGAGAGCGATGCCCACATAGAACAGGTAGATGCTCCAGTCATAGCTCCAGAAGACGAGCAACGCAGCCAGCACGGCGATTGGACCTGCGACCGAGAGCAGGCCGCGAGCGAATTGGCGGTGCCTATACCAGGCCCAAGCATTTACCAAGAACGCAAGCACTGCCAGACCGGGGAGCAACTTACGGAACAGGAAGCCTTCGTATTGCCCAAGGAAGCCAAGGCCGATCGCGGCGCCCAACGACCCGAGAGCCGGAAAACAGCCAGCGCAGGACATTGCCGCGACCAGTGCACCGAAGCTACTTGTTTTGTCCAGAACGCGCGTGACACTCATGCTTTTTTCCTCAATTTGCGAGACATTTTCTGCGGCGTATAACACCTTAGTAGACCCCAAATTGGGGCATATGCGTGGATGCTGTGCCGCTTCGCAGGGCCTGTCAAACCCACGGAATCAAGGCTTTGCACCGGCCGCGCAGCCATGGCCGCCGGCGCATATCCACACATCCGAGATATCGCGAGGATTAGCCTGCAGATCCGACAATAAGCCAGGGCCGGCGGCGCGTATTCGCAAATATGCGCAGCCGGGATCCGGCGTGGTCGCAGGCCCGCCGATGAATGAACGCCGCGGCTCCGGGCGCAACCCCGGGAACGGTCGCAAGGCGCGACCACCTCGCCCTACCCCCCCGGCACGAACTCCAGCGCCGAGGTGGGCTGCAGGTACGGCAGCAGCCAGTGGTCCACCAGCAGGAAGGCGAACAGCGCCATGAGGTAGACGATCGAGTAGTTGAAGACGCGCATCGGATAGAAATCGTCGGGCGGGTCGAGCAGCTTCCACGCGTACCAGAGGAAGACCAGGCCGAGCACCAGTGCGCCGCCGAGGTAGAACAGGCCGCTCATGCCGGTGGCCCAGGGCAGCACGGTCACGATCACCAGCAGCACGGTGTACAGCAGGATCTGCCAGCGGGTGTATTCGACGCCGTGCGTCACCGGCAGCATCGGCACCATCGCGCGGGCGTAGTCGTCGCGGCGGAAGATCGCCAGCGCCCAGAAGTGCGGCGGCGTCCACACGAAGATGATCAGCACCAGCAGCAGCGCGTGCGCGTGCAGTTCGCCGGTGACGGCGGCCCAGCCCAGCGCGGGCGGCGCGGCGCCGGCGATGCCGCCGATCACGATGTTCTGCGGCGTGGCGCGCTTGAGGAACACGGTGTAGACGACCGCGTAGCCGATCAACGACAGGAACGTCAGCACGGCGGTCAGCGCGTTCACCCACAGCACCAGCACCAGCATCGACAGCGCGGCGAGCACCAGCGCGAACACCAGCGCCTGGCGCGAGGTCAGCGTGCCGGACACGAGGGGGCGCCACGAGGTGCGCGCCATCTTCGCGTCGATGCGCGAGTCGAGGAGCTGGTTGATCGCGGCCGCGCTCGAGGCCGCCAGCCAGATGCCGAGGAAGCCGAGCACCGATTCGCGCAGGGGCGGCAACCCGGGCACCGCCAGGAACATGCCGATGGCCGCGGTGAACACGATCAGCGCGACCACGCGCGGCTTGGTCAGGCTCCAGTACTGGCGGGCGACGGACATCGGCATGCGAAGGGCTCCCGGGCCTCAGGCCTGCTCGGGCGCGCGCACGCGCGCCAGCAGCGTGACCAGCACGAACAGCAGCAGCGCTGCGCCGGCGTTGTGCAGCACCGCCACCTTCAGGGGCAGCGCGAAGTGCACGTTGGCGATGCCCAGCGACACCTGCGCCAGCAGCAGCACGCCGAGCAGTCCGCCGAAGCCGCGCAGGCCCGGCGAGCGCATCAGCCGGATCGCCAGCCAGCCGAGGTAGAGGAACACCACGCCCGCCATCATCCGGTGGGTCATGTGGATGGCGATGCGCGCGGCGCCGTCGAGCACGCCGCCTTCGTAGTCCACGCCGATGCCGCGCCACAGGACGAAGCCTTCGCGGAAATCGTGCGGCGGCCACCACTGGCCCACGCACTTCGGGAAGTCGGTGCCGCACGACAGTGCCGCGTAGTTCGACGAGGTCCAGCCGCCGAGCGCGATCTGCACGACCAGCAGCACGAGGCCGACCGCGAGCAGCTTGCGCAGCAGCGAGGAATCCGGCACGCGCACGGGGCGGTCGGTCGCGCGCCACGCCAGCCACGCGAGCAGCGCGAACGTCGCCATGCCGCCGAGCAGGTGGCCCATCACGACGATGGGCTTGAGCAGCCAGGTCACCGTCCACATGCCCAGCAGCGCCTGGAACACGATCGTCGCCAGCGTGAGCGATGCGATCGGCGGCAGCGGCTGCGGGCTCCACGCGCCCGCCTGCCGCGACCACTGCAGCGCGTTGGCCACGAGCAGCAGTTCGCCGGCGACGGCGAACGCCATCGCCGCGCCGTGCATGCCGCGCATGTACAACGGGATCGACGCCGCCACCGCGATCGCGGCGACCGCCACGCGCACGATGCCGTGCCGGCGCTGGCGCGCGGCGAGCACCGCCAGCAGCAGCACCAGCACGCCGAGCGAACCGGCAAGCATGCGGTGCACCTGTTCGCGCCAGGCCTTGGTCGCGTCGAGCGGGCGGATCTGCGTCGCGGCGTGGTTGGCGATTTCCGCTGGCGCCGTCGGCCACGCGGCGCGACCGTAGCAGGTCGGCCAGTCGGGGCAGCTCAGGCCGGCGTTGGACAGGCGCACGAACGCGCCGAACACGATCACGCAGAACGCGAGCGCGCACGCCAGCCAGGCCAGGCGATGCAGGTGCCGGTGGGTCGTCGACTTCTGCGACGGCAGGCGGAACACGACGGGGCGGGGCTTGGGCGTCATCGGCTCGGCTCAGATCAGTTTCAGCAGCTTGGACAGGTCTTCGCGCACGCCCATGAGGTCGCTGCCCGGAGCGTAGCGCAGGATGACGAAGCCGTTGGGGTCGACGACGTAGACCGGCACGCCGGCGGTCGAGCCGCCGGGCAGCGCCTCGCGCAGCGCCGCGTCGGGCGCCAGCACGCGCAGGCTGCGGTCGTCGCGCAGCGGCGCGGGCACGGTGCAGCCTGCTTCGGCGCACAGCCACAGCACGTCGACCTTGTCCGCATCGTGTCCGACCGACCGCCACAGCAGGTCGAGGTCGCGCGCCGCCGTGTCGCACGCCTGGGCGCAGGCGGCCGGCGGCACCGCGAGGATCCGCCACTGCCGCGCGCCCGGGTTCCAGGCGTAGGTCGCGCCGTCCGCGAGCCGCGGTGCGCGCGCGCGCAGGTCGACCGGCGGCTGCAGCAGCTCGCCCTTGTTCTTCATGCCCGCCGGGCGCCAGCCGGAAAAGCGCAGCGCGCCGGCGACCAGCATCGAGCCGAAGAACAGCGCGAAGATCAGCAGCAGCAGGCCGCGGTTGCGCTTGCGGAGGCGGTCGGCGGCGGCGTCGGCGTTGCGGGTGTCGTTCATGGGCGTCGGAAGGACTTGCGGAGCGTGACCACCAGCGCGGTGGCGAGCACCGCGATGGCGAGGCCGAACCACTGCACGGCGTAACCGAGGTGGCGTTCGGGCGGAAGGGTGTTGGGCAGGATGTCGAGGTCGCGCACGTACGCGGGCGCGCCGGCGGGCAGCGCCTGGGCGGGATCGAGCTTGAGCACGCGCGGCGCGAGCGCGGCGAGGTGCAGCGCGCGCCGCAGCGCGTCGGGCTGCAGTGCGATCACGAGCAGCGTGCCGTCGGCCTGCGGCGTCGCGACGCCGCGCGCCAGGCCCGCCGATGGCGGCGGCGCCAGCAACCCGGCGACCGCATGCACGCCGGCGGGCAGCGGTACGCGCGGCAGGGTGCGGTCGCCCGGCAGCGGCAGCCAGCCGAGTTCCACCAGCAGCGGCGCGCCGCCGGCCGCGGGCTGGAACACGCGGTACGCGCGCACGCCGGCGCCGCGGTCCTCGCGACCCTGGTTGTCGAGGAGCACGGCCGGCAGTTCGAGGAAACGCCCCTCGCCCGCCGCCCAGTCGTAGTCCCTCGAGCGCGCCGGGTCGGCGGCCAGCGCCAGCGGCCGCGGCTGCTTCGCCTGCAGCGTCGCGTGCACGGCGGCGAGCATCGCCTGCTTCTCGTGCATGCGGGCCAGCTGCCAGACGCCGAGCCGCGCGAACAGCGCCGCCACCGCCAGGGCCAGCACCCAGCCGAACACGGGATTGCGCCGGGCGGTCACGCCGGCCCGGCCCCCGCCTGCGATAATGCGGCCCATGCGCCGCCCCGGCGCGCCACCGCGACCATCCCGATGAACGACTCGCTCAAGACGCTGCTGATCGTCGCTTTCCTGGTGGTCATCCTCTGGAACCTCGGCGCCGGCCTGTACTACATGCTGGTGGACAAGGGCACCACCAAGCGCACCGTCAACGCCCTCACCAAGCGCATCGCGCTGTCGGTGATCCTGATCCTGATCGTGGCGCTGTCGATCTACATGGGCTGGATCACGCCGCACGGCGTGGGGCGCGCTCCGTAAAGCGCGCCCGGGCGGTTCGCCTTACAGCACGTAGACGAACAGGAACAGGCCCAGCCACACCACGTCGACGAAGTGCCAGTACCAGGCCACCGCCTCGAAGGCGAAGTGGTCGTCGCGGTTGAAGTGGCCCTTCAGGCAGCGGAACCAGATCACCGTCAGCATGATCGTGCCGAGGGTGACGTGCGCGCCGTGGAAGCCGGTGAGCATGAAGAACGTCGAACCGTAGATGCCCGAGCCGAGCGTCAGGTTGAGCTCGGTGTAGGCCTCGATGTACTCGTGCGCCTGGCAGTACAGGAACGTCGCGCCGAGCAGGATCGTCAGGCCCAGGAACACCAGCAGCTGCTTGCGGTGGCCGGCCTTCAGCGCGTGGTGCGCGATGGTGACGGTGACGCCCGACGACAGCAGGATCAGGGTGTTGAGCAGCGGCAGGCCCCAGGCCGGCACCGTCTGGAACGCGCCGCCGATCGCGGCCGGGCCGTTGCTCGGCCAGCCGGCCGAGAACTGCGGCCACAGCAGCGCGTTGGTCTGCACGCCGTCGCCCACGCCGTTGAGCCACGGCATCGCGTACTGGCGCGCGTAGAACAGCGCGCCGAAGAACGCGGCGAAGAACATCACCTCGGAGAAGATGAACCAGATCATCCCCATCCGGAACGAGGTGTCGACCTGCTTGTTGTAGTAGCCGCGCAGCGACTCGGTGATGACGTCTGCGAACCACTTGAACAGGATCAACGCGAGCACCACCAGGCCGGCGAAGAACAGCGGGCGGCCGAAGCTCGCCTCGTTCAGCCAGCTGGCGAAGCCGACCATCGTCGCGAACAGCGCCACCGAGGCCAGCACCGGCCAGCGGCTGCCGTGCGGGACGTAGTAGACGTTCGCGTCGTGCGTGTGGGAGTCGTGCGCTTGGGCCATGGTCGTGGTTCCGGTGCGGAGTCTTGCGGTTGCGTGATGGTGGCGCGCGGCGTCAGCCGCGACCCGGGGCGGGCGCCGCGTCGGCCTGGGCCGTCAGCGCATCGTTCCGGAAGAAGGTGTAGGACAGGGTGATCGTGCTGACGTCGGCCGGCAGCGCCGGATCGACGATGAAGCGCACCGGCATGTCGCGCGACTCGCCGGCCTGCAGCGTCTGCGCGGTGAAGCAGAAGCACTCGGTCTTGCTGAAGTAGCCCGACGCGCGCGCCGGCGCGATCGAGGGCACGGCGTTGCCGACGATGGCGCGGTCGCCGTCGTTGCGGGCGAAGAACTTCGCCTCGTACTGCACGCCGGGCCGGACCTTCATCGTCGCCTGTTCGGTGCGGAACGCCCACGGCAGCTTCGAGTTCACCGCGCCGTCGAACTGCACCGTGACCCAGCGGTCCGTGGCCGGCGCGGCGGCGAGCGCATGGGCGTCCGCGTCGGCCGGGCCCTGTGCCAGGCGCACGCCGAACACCTTCTGGCAGGCGATGTTGTACAGCGGCACCAGCGCGAACGTGAACGCGAACGCGCCCAGGGCCACGCCCAGGAGCTTCAACGCGCCGGCGCCGTTGCGCTGCATCGCCTTACTCGTAGTCGCTGTGCACGAAGTCGCCGTGCGCCAGGTCGCCGTCCTTGATCACGGGCGGCACGGTGAAGGTGTGGTGCGGGGCCGGCGACGGCACCGTCCATTCCAGGCCGCGCGCGCCTTCCCAGGCGCGGGCTTCGGCCTTCGGGCCGCGCTTGAGCGACCAGAACAGGATGCCGAACATCAGGAACGGCGTCAGGAACATGCCGAACGCGCCGATCGAGCTGACCAGGTTCCAGTCCGCGAACACCACGTTGTAGTCCGGGATGCGGCGCGGCATGCCGGCCAGGCCCAGGAAGTGCTGCGGGAAGAACAGCAGGTTCACGAACACCATGCTCCACCAGAAGTGGACCTTGGCCCAGAACTCGCTGTACATGCGGCCGGTCCACTTCGGCCACCAGTAGTAGATGGCGGCGATGATCGCGAACAGCGCGCCGGTCACCAGCACGTAGTGGAAGTGCGCGACCACGAAGTAGGTGTCGTGGTACTGGAAGTCGGCCGGCACGATCGCGAGCATCAGGCCCGAGAAGCCGCCGATGGTGAACAGGATCACGAACGAGATCGCCCACAGCATCGGCGCCTCGAACGTGAGCGAGCCGCGCCACATCGTGCTGACCCAGTTGAACACCTTCACGCCGGTCGGGATCGAGATCAGCATGGTCGCGAACATGAAGTACACCTCGCCGCCCAGGGGCATGCCGACGGTGAACATGTGGTGCGCCCACACGATGAACGACAGGAACGCGATGGCGGCGGTGGCGTAAACCATCGCCTGGTAGCCGAACAGCGGCTTGCGGCTGAAGGTCGGGATGATCTCCGACACGATGCCGAACGCCGGCAGGATCATGATGTAGACCTCGGGGTGCCCGAAGAACCAGAAGATGTGCTGGTACATCACCGGGTCGCCGCCGCCCGCCGCGTTGAAGAACGAGGTGGCGAAGAACTTGTCGGTCAGCAGCATCGTCACCGCGCCCGCCAGCACCGGCATCACCGCGATCAGCAGGAACGCGGTGATCAGCCAGGTCCAGGTGAACAGCGGCATCTTCAGCAGGTCCATGCCCGGCGCGCGCATGTTGAGCACGGTCGCGATGATGTTGATCGCGCCCATGATCGAGCTGATGCCCATCATGTGCACCGCGAAGATCACCATCGCCACGTTGGCGCCGCCCTGCAGCATCAGCGGCGGGTACATCGTCCAGCCGCCGGCCGGCGCGCCGCCCGGCATCAGGAACGTCGACAGCAGCAGGGTGAACGCGAACGGCAGGATCCAGAACGACCAGTTGTTCATGCGCGGCAGCGCCATGTCCGGCGCGCCGACCTGCAGCGGGATCATCCAGTTCGCCAGGCCGACGAAGGCCGGCATGATCGCGCCGAAGATCATCACCAGCGCGTGCACCGTCGTGAACTGGTTGAAGGTCTCGGGCTTGAAGAACTGCAGGCCCGGCACCGCCAGCTCCGCGCGGATGAACACCGACAGCAGCGCGCCGACGATGACCATCAGGAAGCTGAAGAGCAGGTACAGCGTGCCGATGTCCTTGTGGTTCGTGGAGAAGAACCAGCGCTCGATGAAAGCGGGCTTGTGGTCGTGCGCGTCGTGGCCGGCGGCGGCGTGGCCGTGGCTGTCGGCGGTGCCTTCGAAATGCGTGGACATGGGTGACCTCTACGGAATCTGTTCGATGGAGCGCGGGCTCAGCGCGCCGCGGCGGCGGCCGTGGCCGGCGCCGTCTCTTCGGAAGGGGTTTCGGCGGGTGCGGCCGGCGCCGGCGCGGCCGCGGGCGTCGCGGCCGGGGCGGCGGCAGCCTTCTGCTGCGCCAGCCACGCCTTGAATTCGGCCTTCGGCAGCGCCTTCACCACGATCGGCATGAAGCCGTGGTCCTTGCCGCACAGCTCGGCGCACTGGCCGCGGTAGATGCCCGGCTTGGAGATGTCGGTCCAGGCCTCGTTGACGATGCCGGGGATCGCGTCCTGCTTCCAGCCCAGCGCCGGCACCCACCAGGCGTGGATGACGTCGTCGGCGGTGATCACGAAGCGGATCTTGGTGTCGACCGGCAGCACCAGCGGATGGTCGACGTCGCGCAGGTAGTGCGGGATCTCGCCTTCCTTCGGGATCTGGCCGCTCTGGCGCATGGCCTCGCTGGCGCGGTCGAGGCGGCTGGTGAACGCCACGTCCTCGCCCAGGTACTCGTACTTCCACATCCACTGGTAGCCGGTCACCTTGACCGTCATTTCCGAGCCGCGGGTGTCGTACTGGTGGATCAGCTTGGTCGTCGCCGGCCACGCCATGACCACCAGGATGATGATCGGGACGATGGTCCAGATGATCTCGGCGGTGGTGTTGTGGCTGAACTGCGCGGCCACGGCGCCCTTCGACTTGCGGAACCGGAACATCGCCCAGGCCATCGCGCCGAACACGATCACGCCGATCGCCACGCAGACCCACAGCGCGAACATGTGCGCGTCGTAGGCCATCTGCGAGGTGTGGGTGATGCCCGGCGTCATGTTGAGCTGCCAGCGCACCGGCTCGTCCGGCTCCACGTCGGGGCTGGCAGCCTGGGCGGCCTGGGCCCAGGCCAGCACGGGCAGCGCCAGCATGGCGGCGCCCAGCAGGGTCTTCAGCAGCTGCTGCTTGATACGACCGGCATTCATCAGTTCGAGCCCCACGTATGCGTCAATGGCGTCAATAGGTTGGCCGGACCGGCCCCTGCCGGCCCCGACGCGGGGGCCCGGCGGACCGGTGCCTCGGAATTCGTGATCGGGCGCGACCGCGCCGCCGCGGTCGCGAAAAATCCCCGGAATGGTAGCTCCCCGTGCCGCGTCGCGGCAAGCCGAGACGCCTGCCGTAACCGGCATGCAGCCGTTAAAATGGCCGACTTTCCAGCCTCAGGCCGCCATCGGCGATGACCCCGGACCCCACGCCACAGGCGCCTTTGCGCGCCGCAATCACCGCCGCCTGGGCGCGCGACGAGGCCGAACACGTCGCCGAACTGCTGGCCGTCGCCCGCGCTCCGCGGCCCGGCTGGGGCGAGCCCGACCGGGCCGCGGTCCAGGCCACCGCCGCCGATCTCGTGCGCCGGGTCCGCGCCCGCGCCGCCGACCAGGGCGCGATCGAAGCCTTCATGCGCCAGTACGACCTCGGCAGCGAGGAGGGCGTGCTGCTGATGTGCGTGGCCGAGGCGCTGCTGCGCATCCCCGACCCCGGCACCGCCGACCGCCTGATCCGCGACAAGCTCGGCGACGCGGACTGGAAGCGCCACCTGGGCCAGTCCGATTCGGTGCTGGTCAACGCCTCGACCTGGGGCCTGATGCTCACCGGCCACCTGGTGGATCTCGCCGACGACACGAAGCGCGACGTCCACGGCGCCTTCAAGCGCCTCGTCGGCCGGGTCGGCGAGCCGGTGATCCGGCTGGCCGTGCGCCAGGCGATGCGGATCATGGGCCACCAGTTCGTCATGGGCCGCACGATCGCCGAGGCGCTGGGCCGCTCGCGCAAGGGCGACAACGCCGCCTACCGATATTCGTTCGACATGCTCGGCGAAGCCGCGCTCACGGCTGCCGACGCGCAGCGCTACCTCGCCGCCTATCGCATGGCGATCGACGCGATCGGCGCCAGCGGGCCAGGCGGCGCTTCGGGCGGCTGGACCGGCACCAGCGTGTTCGCCGCGCCGTCGATCTCGGTCAAGCTTTCGGCGCTGCATCCGCGCTACGAGCACGCCAAGCGCGAGCGCGTGCTCGCCGAGCTCGCGCCGCGCGTGCTCGAGCTGGCGCGCCTCGCGAAGCACTGGGGCATCGGGTTCACCATCGACGCCGAGGAGGCCGACCGCCTCGAACTGTCGCTGGACGTGATCGCCGCGGCCTACGCGGATCCGTCGCTGGGCGGCTGGGAAGGCTACGGCCTGGCGATCCAGGCGTACCAGAAGCGCGCGCCCTACGTGATCGACTTCATCGCCGCGCTGGCGCGCCGGCATGGCCGCCGCATCCCGGTGCGCCTGGTGAAGGGCGCGTACTGGGACAGCGAGGTCAAGCGCGCGCAGGTCGAGGGCCTGTCGGGCTATCCGGTGTTCACGCGCAAGCCGAACACCGACGTCAGCTACCTCGCCAATGCGGTGCGCCTGCTCGACGCGGGCGATGCGGTCTACCCGATGTTCGCGACGCACAACGCGCAGACGATCGCATCCGTGCACCGCATCGCGAAGGGTCGGGCGTTCGAGTTCCAGAAGCTGCACGGCATGGGCGACGACCTGTATGCCGAAGTGATCCCGGCCGACCGGTTGAACGTGCCCTGCCGCGTGTACGCGCCGGTCGGCTCGCACGAGGACCTGCTGCCCTACCTGGTGCGGCGCCTGCTCGAGAACGGCGCGAACTCCAGTTTCGTCAACAGCATCACCGACCCCGGCGTGGCGATCGACGACCTGATCCGCGACCCGGTCGAGACCGTCGCGCAGTTCGCCGCCACCACCGGCATCCCGCATCCCCGCATTCCGCTGCCGCGCGACCTGTATCGCGCCCTCGGCTACGACAGGACGAACTCCATGGGCATCAACCTCGCCAACGACGAGCAGCTGCGCGCGCTCGCTTCGCAGATCGCCGCCGCGAACACGCAGGACTGGCGCGCCGCGCCGCTGGTGCCGGGCGCGTCGTCGTCCGCCGCCCTGATCGACGTGACGAATCCCGCCGATCGCCGCCAGGTCGTGGGCCAGTGGCAGCCGGCCGACGCGGCCGTGGTCGCGAAGGCGCTCGACAACGCCGTCGCCGCGCAGCCCGCGTGGGACGCGCTGCCCGCCGCCTCGCGCGCGGTGATCCTGGAGCGCGCCGCCGACCTGCTCGAGCAGCGCATGCCGCAGTTCATGGCGCTGTGCACGCGCGAAGCCGGCAAGACCCTGCCCGACGGCGTGGCCGAGGTGCGCGAGGCCGTCGACTTCCTGCGCTACTACGCCGGCCAGGCGCGGGCGCTGTTCGGCGCGCCGGAGCAGATGCCCGGCCCGACCGGCGAATCCAACACGCTGCAGCTCGGCGGCCGCGGCGTGTTCGCCTGCATCAGCCCGTGGAATTTCCCGCTCGCCATCTTCACCGGCCAGGTCGCCGCGGCGCTCGCCGCCGGCAACGCGGTCATCGCCAAGCCGGCGGAACAGACCAACCTCACCGGCTACTACGCGGTGAAGCTGCTGCACGAAGCCGGCGTGCCGGAAGCCGTGCTGCAGTTCGTGCCGGGCGACGGCGCCACCGTCGGCGCCGCGCTGACGTCCGATCCGCGCATCGCCGGCGTCGCCTTCACCGGTTCGACCGACACCGCGCGCGCGATCAACCGCGCGCTCGCCGCGCGCGACGCCGGACCGATCGCCGTGCTGATCGCCGAGACCGGCGGCCAGAACGCGCTGATCGGCGACTCCTCCGCCCTGCCCGAGCAGCTGGTGAAGGACGCGCTCGCGTCCGCGTTCACCTCCGCCGGCCAGCGTTGCTCGGCCGCGCGCGTCCTGTACGTGCAGGAGGACATCGCGGACAAGGTGGTGCAGATGCTCGCGGGCGCGATGGCCGAGCTGAAGGTCGGCGACCCGGCGGACCTCGCGACCGACGTCGGCCCGGTGATCGATGCCGACGCGCTGTGCCTGCTCGACGAGCACGCCGGCCGCATGCAGGCCGCCGCGAAGCTGATCGCACGCGCGCCGATGGACGCCGCCGCGACCGCGCACGGCACCTTCTTCGCGCCG
>DASTWT010000092.1:0-28737 GCA_035765815.1 Luteimonas sp.
GCGGCGGACAGCTGCTGCTGGAAGCCGAGGATCAGCTCGTCCTGGTACACCTGGTCCATGTCGGCGTCGACTTCGGAACGCAGGTCGCCGAGCTGGCCGTTGCCCTGGCCGTCGTAGTGGCCGAACTGCGGGCCGAGCTTCGGCACGGCGTACTGGACGCCGTTGTATTCCTTGATCTCCCAGCCGTCGAAGCCGTAGTAGGTGCGGTCGTCGAGCAGCGCGCCGCCCTGCTTGATGTTGATCACGTTCGCGACCGGCAGGAAGTAGCGGCCGGCGTTGCCGAACAGCTTGGTCGTGCCGTCGCCCTTCATGTCCCAGGAGAAGCCGACGCGCGGCGACACCATGTTGTCCATCTTGATGTAGCTGCGGCCGAGCTGGTCCTTGTTGTCGAACCCTTCGCTGCGCAGGCCGAGGTTGAGGACGAAGTTGTCGGTGACCGACCAGTTGTCCTCCAGGTACATGGCCTGGTTGGTGGTCTCGAAGTTGCCGACGATCGCGTACTTGCGGGCGCGCACGTAGGCGTAGTAGCCGTCGGGGACGCGGCCGCCGCCCGAGCTCGAGATCACCGTGCCGGGCGTGGTGGTGTAGACGTTGTACTGCACGCCGCCGGGGCCGGAGTAGAGCTGGCTCAGGTCGGACGTGTTCTGCTCGCGGTCGAGGCCGAAGCGCAGCAGGTGGTCGCCCAGCGTCCACTCGAAGTCCGCGCGCTGCTGCTTGCGGATGTCGTCGCGGTCGTAGATCGTCGCGTTGGCGTTGCAGCCGATCGGCACGCCCGGGTCGACGACGCCGCCCGACTTGGTCACGTAGTTGCACTCGGTGTCCGCGGGCGAACCGGTGATGCCGTGGCGCTGGTTGCGGCCCACCATCAGCTTCATCGAGAAGTTGTCGGTGAGGTAGGACGTCCAGCTCAGGGCCCAGTTGCGGCCGCCGCTCTCGTCGTACACGTCGCTGATCTTGTCGCCCCGCTCGTGGGCGTCGTAATCGTAGTCGTACACGCCCGTGTCGGTCCGGCTCTTGTTCGAGAACGCCATCAGGCTCAGCAGGTTGTCGTCGGTCAGGTGCCAGTCGAGCGTCGTGCCCCAGAAGCCGTCGTTGGACTTGCCCGAGTTGAAGGTGCTGCCCTCGTCGTCGGTGTTCTGCGGGCGGATGTCGCGGCCTTCGTACATCGCGAAGAAGAACAGCTTGTCCTTCACGATCGGGCCGGACGCCCACACGTTCAGGCGCTTGGAGTCGGTGGAGTCCTCGGTGCGGGTGATGTAGCGGTCGCCGTCGAGGTAGCTGTTGCGCGCCTCCGATTCCCAGTTGCGCGGGCCCCAGACGAACTTGCCGCCGTAGTGGAATTCGTTGCTGCCGGACTTGGCGACGGCGTTGACGACGCCGCCCGTGGTGCGGCCGAACTCGACCGAGTAGCCGCCGGTCTTGACCTGGAATTCCTGGTAGAAGTCGAACGGCGCCTCGGAGAAGCCGATGCGGTTGTAGAAGTCGGTGACGTTCAGGCCGTTGATGTAGAACGCGTTCTCGGCGACGGACGAACCGCCGAACGAGATGCCGCCGAAGCCGGCCGTGCCCTGGGCCACGCCCGGCGCGAGCAGGGCGACGGAGGTGACGTTGCGCTCCACCGGCACCCGCGCCAGTTCCTGCGCGGTGATGTTGGTCGCGGACTCGGTCGAGCTCACGTCGATCGGGGTGATGATCGACGAGCCGATCACCTGCACCGCCGAGAGGTCGGTCGCGCCGCCGAAGTTCACGGTGGTGGCGGTGCCGAGCGCGACCTGCGCGCGCCTGGGTTCGCCGCCGCCGGCCTGCACCGTGTAGGTGCCGACGGGCACGAAGGGAATGCGGTAGCTGCCGTCGGCGGCCGCGGTGACCGTGCGGCTGAAGCCGGTATCCGGATTGGTGATGGTGACCTGCGCGCCGGCGGTCGCCTGGCCCGTCACCGAACCGGTGGCGCTCTGCGCCAGGACGGGGCCCGCGGCCAGCGACGACAGGCACAGGCCCATCGCCATGCAAAGTACGGACTTGCGCATATTGCGGGTGCTGCTCATATCCTCTCCCCGTCGGTGCTCTATGGTGGTGTTGGCGTGGATTGGGGCGAGACCACGAAGTCGTAGTCCCACTGGTCGAAATACAGGTTGCCGCCGCTCCACTCCGCTTCCCCGCGCTGCAGGTCGACGGTCTCGGAACGGAAGTGCTGCTTGGCCGGCTCGAAGGGCCGGCCGTAGTCGTCGTTGAATGCGATGCGGTAGCCGTCCAGGCCGCCGAGGTAGAAGCCGGCCACGGCCGGATCGGCGTCGTCCAGGCGTCCGAAGGTGACGTCCATCGGGATCCAGCCGTACGGCGCGATGTACAGCTGGCCCCAGTCGTGCAGGTTCCAGTACGTCTGCTTCCTGCCGTCGTCGGCGAACATCATCCCCGACTGCCAGCGCGCCGGGATGCCGTTGAGGCGCAGCAGGGTGATCAGCAGCAGCGTCTGCTGGCCGCAATCGCCGTGGCCGGCATGCAGCGCGTAGTCGCTGATGTCGGAGATGGTCGAATACTCGCGCGCGCCGGCCCAGGGAATGCGGTCGACCGCGGCGTAGAGCTTCTGCGCGATCCGCCAGGGATTCTTCTCGTCGCCCACCACCTGGCGCGAGAACGCGCGCAGGTCGTCGGTGAACACGACGTGCGGCGCGCGCTCCGCGACGAACGGCGCGAGTTCCGGCGTGATCTCCGCCGGCAGCACCTTGTCGGCGTCCACGTCGAAATGACGGGCGCTGATGGTGACGTCGTAGGTCACCTGGAATTCCGTCTTCTTCCCGGCCACGGCCGGCTTCTCTAAATACACCGTGCGCTGCAGCGCCGAGGCCGGCGCGATCTCGTGCGCGGCCGGCTCGCTGGCGACGTAGCGGATGTCTTCCTGCTGCCCCGGGATCTCGCGCGGGTACGGGATCCAGGCGCGCACGGTCTGGCCCGCCGGGACCGCGTCGGCGTCCACCACGAGCGACTGCACGATGCGCAGCCGGCGCGGCAGCACGCTGTCCGAACGGGAGGCGCGCGCGGCGGCGACCGCGTCGCGGTGGTGCTGGTTGGTCGACTCCAGCGGGCTGCCGCCGAACGGCTTCGGGGCGGCGCGCCGCGCCCGCGCCTCGGCGCTGATGCGGAACAGGTTCGAGGCGGTGCGGTTGAAGTAGAGGCGCCGGCCGTCGATGTCCATGCGCTCGAACAGGCCCTGCGCGTCCCAGCGCGCGAACTCGGCGTCGGTAAGGTCGGGGATCTCGCGCCGGACGCGCGCCTGGACCTGCGCGGCGTCCTGGTCGAAGTCGAGCAGGATGCGGTGCATGCGCTCGCGCTGGAATTCGAGCACCCGCCGATCCAGCGGCGACGCCGTGGGCAGGGCGGCCTCGATGGCGGCGCGCGCGCCCGCGAAATCCCCGCGATCGATCTGCGCGACGACCGCCGTCACCGCCGGGGTGGCCGAGACCTCCGCGCCCGCCGCGACCCCGCGCGTGCCTGCTCCCGTCGTATCCGCCGGCACGGCGAGGCCGCGGCCTGCCAGCAGCGCCAGGACCACCGGCGCCCAAAGGCGGAGACGGCGCTGCCGCACCGTTCGCGCCCTGGCAGTTGCAGCATTGTTCGGACCCGCTTGCACCCGAAACGTTCCCCAACGATCGGCAAAGTCGTGCTTGTGTAACACGCGTCCATGGGCTGGTCAATAATTTATTCTTGGCGTATAAGTTTTAAGAATCAGCTATTCCGCACTGCACAATAAGCACGCCCGACGCGAGCCGATGTTGCAGTGCAGAACGCACGGTACGGAACCAAGGGGACGCGATGATCCAGACGGTCTGGCCCTACCTGGCAGTGATGCTGCTGGCGGCCGGCATCTACACCTTCCTCGAGCGGCGCACGGGCTGGAAACTCTTCTCGTTCGCGCCGCCGATCGTGCTCGTGTACCTGTCGGTCACCGCGCTCGCGGTCGCGGGCCTGTGGCAGGTGACGCCGGAGATCAAGGCCGCGCAGGGCCTGCTGATCAGGCAACTGGTGCCCGCGCTGCTGTTCCTGCTGATGATCAATTGCGACCTGCGCGCGATCTTCGCGCTCGGGCCGCGCGTGCTCGCGGTGTTCTTCTGCACCTCGATCAGCCTGTTCGTCGGCTTCGTCGCGACCTACCTGATCTTCCGCCACGCCCTGCCCGTTCCCGACGGCTGGCAACCGCTGGCGGCGGTGAGCGGCAGCTGGATGGGCGGCAGCGCGAACCTGGTCGCGGTGAAGACCGCGATCGGCATGTCCGACGACGCGCTCGCGCTGGCGCTGCTCACCGACGCGGTGTGCTACTCGATGTGGGTGGCGATCCTGTTCTCGCTGGCGAAGGCGGCGCCGGCGTTCAACCGCTGGACCCGGGCGCGCTCCAGCGCCGAGTACGTGACCGCGACCGTGCGCGCGCAGGGACCGGTGACCGGCGACGGCGTGCTGCTGTGGCTGGGCATGGCGGTCCTGGTCGCGGCGGGATCGGCCTGGCTCGGCGCGCGGATGCCGGTGTCGGGGATGGTCAGCGCGACGACCTGGTCGATCATGATCGCCACGATCGTCGGCCTCGTGGTGGCGCACACGCCGCTGTCGCGCTATCCCGGCGCGAGCCCGATTTCCAGCGCGCTGCTGATGACGGTGGTCGCGGTGATGGCCTCGCAGAGCAACTTCGAGGGCATCTCGACCGCGCCGTTGTACCTGCTGTGCGGCGTCACCATCCTCGCGATCCACGCGGCGATCATGCTCGGCGCGGCGCGGCTGTTCCACTTCGACCTGTACCTGTGCGGAATCTCGTCGCTGGCGCATGTCGGCGGAGTGGCCGCCTGCCCCGTTCTTGCGGCGACGTACTCCGCGGCGCTGGTCCCGGTCGCGGTGCTGCTGGCCCTCCTGGGCTATATCCTTGGCACCGGCTTCGGGATCCTGATCGCCACGGTGCTTTCTTCCCTGGCTCCCGGCTGAGGCCCTTCGAGGTGCTGCGCATGCGATTCCGGACCCCCACCCTCTCCGCGCTGGCGCTCGCGCTGGCGCTCCCGCTCGCCTTCGCCGCGGCGCCCGCCCCGGCGCTCGGCCAGGCCGCGGCCTCCGCGCCCACCGGCATCCCCGGGGTCGAGGAAGCCTATTTCTCGCCCGAGTTCTGGGTGGCGCGCGCGAAGGACGCGGACGCGGTACTGATGACGCCGGCCGCGATCGAGGCGCGCAACGCGCGGCTGTTCCAGGCCGACGACTCCATGCACGACCTGGCGGCGCTGCCGGCGACGCTGTCGCGCGCGCAGGTCGCCGGCTGGATCGAAGGCCTGGCCGATCCGCCGTCGCGCCCGCTGTGGGACGAGCATGGCCAGCCGGTGCCCGGGGCGACGCTCGACGCGATCGTCGCCAACCGCGCGATGGACGCGATCCCGCCGAGCCAGCCGGCGCGCTTCGGCATGGCCGTGCACCGCGCCATGCTGCGCACCTTCCCGACCGCGCTGCGCGTGTTCAGCAGCGACGACGACACCGACATCGACCGCTTCCAGGAAAGCGGGCTGTTCCCCGGCGCGCCGGTCGCCATCGTGCACGCGAGCGCCGACGGCAAGTGGCTGTTCGTGGTCAGCGAGCGCTACGCGGCGTGGGTCGAGGCCGACGCCATCGCCGAGGGCACGCGCGACGCGGTGCTCGGCTACGGCGCGAAGGGCCCGTGGCGCGTGGTCACCGGCGCCAAGCCGCGCACCGTGTTCACCCCCGAGGAGCCGCGCGTGTCCGAGCTGCAGCTCGACATGGGCGTGCGCATCCCGCTCGCGCCGCCGCCCTACGACCGGCCGGTCAACGGCCAGTTCCCGTACGAATCCTGGGTGCTCGAGCTGCCGGTGCGCAACGCCGACGGCAGCCTCGCCTTCGCGCCCGCGCTGCTGCAGCGCAACCAGGACAGCGCCGGCGGCTACCTGCCGCTCACCCGCGGCAACATCCTGCGCCAGGCCTTCAAGTTCCTCGGCGAGCGCTACGGCTGGGGCCATTCGTACAACGGCCGCGACTGCAGCGGCTTCGTCTCCGACGTGTACCACAGCATGGGCGTGCAGATGCCGCGCAACACCAGCGACCAGTCGGTCAGCCCGGTGTTCGCGCGGACCCACTTCGAGCCCGGCGACGCCCGCGCCAAGCGCATGGCCGCGATCGAGGCGCTGGACGTGGGCGACCTGATCTACATCCCCGGCCACGTGATGATGTTCGCCGGCCGCATCGACGGCCAGCCCTACGTCATCCACGACACCAGCGGCGGCAGCTTCCTCGGCGCCGACGGGCAACCGCATTCGATGCACCTCAACGGCGTGTCGGTCACGCCGCTGCTTCCGCTGCGCTTCGGCAAGGACCACGACTACGTGGATCGCATCACCAACATCGTCCGGGTGGCACAAGACAAATGAAGATCACTGACATCCGCTTCGGGATGCTGCGGGTTCCGCTGAAGACGCCGTTCAAGACGGCGCTGCGCTCGGTGGAGCAGGTGGAGGACGTCGTGGTGATGGTCCACACCGACACCGGCCAGGTCGGCTACGGCAGCGCGCCGGCAACCGCGGTGATCACCGGCGACACGCACGGTTCCATCGTGGACGCGATCCGCCACTACATCGCGCCGCGCCTGGTCGGCGAGGAGATCGCCAACCTCAACCGCATCACCCACCTCGTGCAGGGCGCGATGGAGAAGAATTCCAGCGCCAAGGCCGCGGTCGAGATCGCGGTGCACGACCTGTGGGGCCAGCTCTACGGCGCGCCGCTCTACAAGCTGCTCGGCGGCGGCGAGCCGGCGATCACCACCGACATCACCATCAGCGTCGACTACATCGACAAGATGGTGGCCGATTCGCTGGCGGCGGTGGACCGCGGCTTCGAGTCGCTGAAGATCAAGGTCGGCAAGGACATCGGCGTCGACATCGAGCGGACCAAGGCGATCCACGCCGCGGTCGAGGGCCGCGCCCTGCTCCGCCTCGACGCCAACCAGGGCTGGACCGCGAAGCAGGCGGTGTACGCGCTGCAGACGCTCGAGGACGCCGGGGTGAAGCTCGAGCTGGTCGAGCAGCCGGTGAAGGCGCACGACCTCGAGGGCCTGCGCTACGTCACCGAGCGCGTGCACACGCCGGTGATGGCCGACGAGAGCGTGTTCGGGCCGATGGAGGTCATCGAGCTGATCCGGATGCGCGCGGCCGACATCGTCAACATCAAGCTGATGAAGACCGGCGGCATCTCCAACGCGGTGCGCATCGCCGACATCTGCGGCATGCACGGCATCGACTGCATGATCGGCTGCATGCTCGAATCGAGCATCGGCGTCGCGGCGGCGGTGCACCTGGCGGTGGCCAAGTCGGACGTGATCACCAAGGTCGACCTGGACGGCCCGTCGCTGTGCCAGTACGACCCGGTCAAGGGCGGCGTGGTGTTCAACGAGTCCGAGATCTCGATCACCGACGCCCCCGGGCTCGGCATCCGC
Organism: Luteimonas sp.; assembly: GCA_035765815.1. GTDB lineage: Bacteria > Pseudomonadota > Gammaproteobacteria > Xanthomonadales > Xanthomonadaceae > Cognatiluteimonas. The sequence goes on from DASTWT010000092.1 coordinate 7,466, forward strand.
GAGATCGCCGGGTTGGGTACGCTGTCCGAAAAGGCCGCCTGAGTCCGCGCCGATGTCGGCACTGGTCAAGATCCGCTCCGAACGCGACAGGATGTCGGCCATCGAGCGCCGCATCGCCGACTTCGTGCTCGAGAACGCGCAGCTGCTGCGCGACTATTCCTCGCAGCAGCTCGCGAACGCGCTGGGCATCAGCCAGTCGAGCGTGGTCAAGTTCTGCCAGAAGCTCGGCTTCCGCGGCTACCCCGACCTCAAGCTCTCGATCAGCGAGGCGTTGGTCCGCGCCGACAACGGCAACGGCGAGGACCACGACGACGCGACCCCGGACGACCACGCCGACGCCCTCGCCACCAGCCTGTGGCGGCGCAAGTCCGAGGCCGAGGAAGCCACGCGCCTGATCAACCCGCCCGAAGCGATCGCGGCCGCGGCCGCGGCGATCGAGGGCGCAGGCAAGGTCTTCATCATCGGCCTGGGCGAGGACGACATCCATGCCCGCGCCTTCGCCCAGCGGTTGTCGCTGCTCGGCATCCTCAGCGTGCACAACTTCGACCCGGCGCACATGACCGCGAGCATGTCCGCGGCGCGGCCCGGCGACGTGCTGCTGGTGTTCTCCGAGCACGGCAAGCAGCCGGCGCTCTGCCACCTCTGCCGCGACGTGCGCGGCCGCCGCGGCCAGGTGATCACCGTCACCCGCCACACCTCGAACGCGCTGCGCGCCCTCGCCGACGTGGCGCTGCTGGTGTCGGCGCACGACGAGCGGCCCCACATCGAGCCCCTGCTCTACCATTCGGCGCTGCAGCACCTGCTCGACGGCCTGTTCGTGACCCTGTGCGAATCCGGCGGCGAGCGCCGCGACAGCCTGCTCGCCAACCTCGAGCGGATCCAGCCGCTGCTCGAAACCTGACCCTTTCCGCCGCGACGAGGCACCGATGCTCCGAACGCTCCTCACCAGCACCGTCCTCGCCATCGCCGCGCTGGGCCCTGCCGCCTGCGCGCACGCGCCCGCCGGCGACGGCACGCGCTGGTCGCAGTCGCAACAGATGGTGGTCGTCGTCACCCCGGGCTGGGACGCCCCCCGGGGCGAGCTCCGCGCCTACGAGCGCGACGCGCACGGCGCCTGGCGCGAAGCCATCGCGCGCTTCCCGGTCGTCATCGGCCGCACCGGCGCGGCCTGGGGCACGGGCCTGCACGACGTCCCCGCCGGCGACGGCGGCCCGGTCAAGCACGAGGGCGACGGGCGCAGTCCCGCCGGCGTCTTCGCGATCGGCGAAGCCTTCGGCTACGGCGCGGACGCGGCGACCGGCCTGCGCTACCAGGCGCTCGATGCGAACGACTGGTGCGTCGACGTCGACGGTTCGCCGTACTACAACCGCATCGTCGACAGCAGCGACGTCGGCGCCGCCGCCGTGAAGGATTCGACCGAACCGATGCGCCGCGACCTGCACGCGGGCGGCGACCAGCGCTACCGCCTCGGCTTCGTCATCGACAACAACCCGCGCGGCGAACGCGGCGCCGGCAGCTGCATCTTCGGCCACCTGTGGAAGTCGCCGGACAGCACCACCGCCGGCTGCACCGCGATGGCGCCGGCCTCGATGGAGGCGCTGCTGCGCTGGCTCGACGCCGGCAAGCGCCCGGTGTTCGTGCTGCTGCCCGAAGCCGAATACGGGCGCCTGCAGGGCGCCTGGAAGCTCCCCGCCCTCGCCGCCGCGGAGCCGCGGCCGTGAGCGCCACCGCGCGCATCCTCGCCGGCCTCGCCGCGGGCGCGATCGCCGGCCTGGTCCTGGCCTGGATCGATCCCGCGCTGGGCATCCGCGTCGCCGACGTCGTCCAGCCGTTCGGCAAGCTCTGGCTCAACGCGCTGCAGATGACCGTGGTGCCGCTGGTGCTGGCGCTCGTCATCGTCGGCGTGAACACCGCCAGCGACGCGGCCAGCTCCGGCCGCACCGCGCGCCGCGCGATCCTCGTCTTCCTCGCGATCCTCGCCGGCGCGTCCGCGTTCACCGCCCTGGTCGCGCCGGTCGCGCTGTCGTTCGTGCCGCGCAACCCCGGCCTGGCCGCGGCGCTGCACGGCGCCGCCGGCAGCGCGGCCCCCGCCGCCGCGCCGGCGCACTGGGCCGATTCACTGGTCGCGATGGTGCCCAGCAACGCGATCGCGGCCGCCGCGCAGAGCGCGATGCTGCCGCTGGTGGTGTTCGCGCTGTTCTTCGGCTTCGCCCTCACCCGCATCGACGGCGAACGCCGCGCGAAGATGGTCGACTTCTTCCAGGCCATCGCCGACGCGATGATCGTGGTCGTGCGCTGGGTGCTGTGGGCCGCGCCCGCCGGCGTGTTCGCGCTGATCCTGTCGGTGTGCGCGCGCGCGGGGCTGGGCACGATCAGCGCGCTGGGCGTCTACATCGGCCTGGAGTGCCTGCTGTACATCGCGGTCACCGTGATGATGCTGCCCCTGGCGATGCTGTGGGGCGGCGAGCGCGTACGCCGCTTCCTCGCCGCGCTGGCGCCGCCGCTGGCGGTGGCGGCGAGCACGCAGTCGTCGCTGGCGTCGCTGCCGGCCATGCTGCAGAGCTGCGATCGCAACCTCGGCTATCCGCGCGAGGTCGCGTCGCTGGTGTTGCCGATGGCCGTGTCGCTGTTCCGCGTCACCAGCCCGATCCAGTACGTCGCCACGGCGTCGTTCATCGCCTGGGCGTTCGGCGTCGACCTCGGCGCGGCGCAGCTCGCCATGGGCGCAGCCCTGGCGGTCCTGATCAGCATGGGCTCGGTCGGCCTGCCCGGCCAGGTGAGCTTCATGGCGACGAACCTGCCGGTGACGACGGCGATGGGCCTGCCGCCCGGCCCGCTCGGCATCCTGCTGGCGATGGACACCATCCCCGACGTGTTCGCCACGGTCGGAAACGTCAGCGCGGACATGGCCGCGACCAGCGTCGTGGCCGGCCGGTCGCGGGATGACCCCTGAGCCGGGGCGTGCGAAAATCGCGCCGCAAGCCCCCGTAGCTCAGCTGGATAGAGCGTTCCCCTCCTAAGGGAAAGGTCGTGCGTTCGAATCGCGCCGGGGGCGCCATTCGCGGCACGCCGCCGCCGGAACGCGCAGGCGGATCGGTTTACCAGTGCCGCTGGATCGCGACCGACGCGCCGCGCTCGATTCGACCCGCGCCGTGGTCGTCGGCGTAGCTGGCGCCGGCGCGCAGGCTCCAGGCCGGCCCCAGCGCCTTCAGCCACGCCACGCTCGCCGAGTCGCTGCGGAAGCGCGCTTCGCCGCCGAGCTGGGCAAGGTCCTCGGCGCTGCGGCCGCTGCCGCCCGCGACCTCCAGGTATTCGTCGCCGCTGCCGGCGTAATACCAGCGCAGCATCGCGCGCACGCTGGTCGAATCCGTCGACGCACTGCCCGACGCGCGCGCCATGCGGAAGCGCGCATAGAAGTTGCCCCGGTAGCGGCCGAAGCCGACGCCGGCGATGCCGAGCGTGTCCGTCGCGAATTCGAGCCGGTCGTAGCCGGCCGGCACTCCCCATCCGCCGTCGAGCACGTGGAAGGCTTCGGCGCGCCAGGCGCGTTCGGGGAACAGGCCCGCATCGCCGAGGCCGTCCTGGTAACGAAGGTTCGCGTAGGTGCGCGGCGTGAGGTTCAGCCACGCGTCGACGGCCGCCGCATGGTCGGTGCGGTCGAAGCGCGAGGCCCGGAGCCATTCGAGGCCGATCGGCAGGTCGCCAGCGCGAGGGCGCCTGCGCGCCCGGGGGAATCGGAAACCGGCTTGCTGTCCAATTCGCCTGCTCCGATGGCCGCGCCGCGCGCCCTGCCCGGGGACGGTATTCCGGATCGCGCGGGCGCGGCAACCGGCTTCCCGCCCGGCGTTCAGCCGCCGTCGGATGCGATAATGGCCGGATTCGTTTCCTGGAGTTCCCCCCGATGACGCACCCCGTCCTGACCGCCCTCGGCCTCGGCGCCGACGAATCCGGCACCTACCTCGGCAACGGCGAGTGGTCGAAGACCCGCGACGCCGGCGTGCTGGAGCCCGTGAACCCGACCGACGGCAGCGTGCTGGCGCGCGTGCAGGCGTCCTCGCAGGAGGACTACGACACCATCGTCGAGCGCGCCCAGGCCGCGTTCAAGGTCTGGCGCACCACCCCGGCACCCCGCCGCGGCGAAGCCATCCGCCTGTGCGCCGACGCGCTGCGCACGCACAAGGACGCGCTCGGCTCGCTGGTCGCGCTGGAGATGGGCAAATCCAAGCCCGAGGGCGACGGCGAAGTGCAGGAGATGATCGACATCGGCGACTTCGCCGTCGGCCTGTCGCGCCAGCTCTACGGCCTGACCATGCATTCCGAGCGCCCCGGCCACCGCATGTACGAGCAATGGCACCCGATCGGCCTGGTCGGGATCATCTCGGCGTTCAACTTCCCGGTCGCGGTCTGGGCCTGGAATTCGTTCGTCGCGGCGGTGTGCGGCGACGTCTCGATCTGGAAGCCCTCGCCGAAGACGCCGCTGTCGGCGGTCGCGGCGGTGCGCATCTGCAACGAGGCGCTGCGCAAGGGCGGCTTCCCCGACCTGTTCTTCCTGTTCAACGACGCGGGCAGCGATCTCGCCTCGGCGTTCGTCGACGACCGGCGCGTTCCGCTGATCTCGTTCACCGGCTCGACCAAGGTCGGCCGCATGGTCGGCGAGCGCGTCGCGCGCCGCATGGGCCGCTCGCTGCTCGAGCTCGGCGGCAACAACGCGATCATCCTCGACGAGACCGCGGACCTGAAGCTCGCGATCCCGGGCATCGTGTTCGGCGCGGTCGGCACCGCCGGCCAGCGTTGCACGACCACGCGCCGCCTGTTCGTGCACGAGTCGCGCTACGACGAGGTGCTCGGCAAGCTGGTGTCGGCGTACAAGCAGGTCGAGGGCAAGATCGGCGACCCGACCGATCCGAAGAACCTGATGGGCCCGCTCAACAGCCGGGACGCCGTGCAGGCCTACCTCGACGCCATCGCCAAGGCCAGGGCCTCCGGCGGCAAGGTCGAGACCGGCGGCACCGCCATCGACCGCCCCGGCAACTTCGTGCTGCCGGCGATCGTCACCGGCCTGTCGAACGACGCCGAGGTCGTGCAGACCGAGACCTTCGCGCCGATCCTGTACGTGATGAAGTACCGCGACCTCGCCGACGCGATCCACATGCAGAACGACGTGCCGCAGGGCCTGTCGTCGTCGATCTTCACCACCAACCTCAAGGCGGCCGAGGCGTTCCTGTCGGCGGCGGGCTCGGACTGCGGCATCGCCAACGTCAACATCGGCACCTCCGGCGCCGAGATCGGCGGCGCCTTCGGCGGCGAGAAGGAGACCGGCGGCGGCCGCGAGTCGGGTTCGGACGCATGGAAGGCCTACATGCGCCGGCAGACCAACACGATCAACTATTCCGATTCGCTCCCGCTCGCCCAGGGCATCAAGTTCGACCTCTGACATGTACGGGCTGGCGCGTCCGTTCCTGTTCGGCCTCGACGCCGAGCGCGCGCACGGGTTGACCCTGTGCGCGCTGGAGCGCGCCCATCGGGCCGGCATGGACGCGCTGCTCGCGCCGAAGCCGGCGCCGCTGCCGACGAAGCTGCTGGGGCTCACGTTCCCGAACCCGGTCGGCCTCGCCGCCGGGCTCGACAAGAACGGCGCGCACATCGACGCGCTGCTCGCGCTCGGCTTCGGTTTCGTCGAGGTCGGCACGGTCACGCCGCGGCCCCAGCCCGGCAACCCGAAGCCGCGCATGTTCCGGCTGCCGAAGCAGCAGGCGGTGATCAACCGGCTCGGCTTCAACAACGAGGGCGTCGATGCGCTGGTGCGCAACGTCGGGCGCGCGCAACGCAAGGGCGGCCTGCTGGGCATCAACATCGGCCGCAACAAGGACACGCCCAACGACTTCGCCGAGGGCGACTACCTGCAGTGCATGGAGAAGGTGTATCCGCTCGCGGACTACATCACCGTCAACATCTCCTCGCCGAACACCGCCGGCCTGCGCGAGCTGCAGGAGGAGCAGGCGCTGCGGCGCCTCGTCGGCACGCTGCGCGAAGCGCAGGAGCGGCTGGGCGCGAAGCACGGCAAGCGGGTGCCGATGCTGGTCAAGGTCGCGCCGGACCTCTCCGACGACGACGTCGACGCCGCCGGCCGAGTGCTTTCCGACCTGCAGGTCGACGGCGTCGTCGCGACCAACACCACGATCGCGCGCACCGGCGTCGAGGGCGAGCGGCACGCGGGGGAAGCCGGCGGCCTGTCCGGCGCACCGCTGATGGAGCCCTCGACCGCGGTCCTGCGCCGGCTGCGCTCGCGACTGCCGGAAGCGATCCCGATGATCGGCGTCGGCGGCATCATGAGCGGCGCCGATGCGGCCAAGAAGATGGCGGCCGGCGCGAACCTCGTGCAGCTCTACACCGGGCTGGTCTATCGCGGCCCCGCCCTCGTCGCCGAATGCGTCGACGCGATGCGCCGCCGCAAGGAGGCCCCGAGCCGGGGCACGCTGCCGCCCGATGCCTGAATCCTCGCGCCCGCCCGGCTGCCGCTACACGGAGGATGCGCGGCTGGACGCGCGCAACACTTTCGGCGTCGGCGCGCGCGCGCCGCTGCTGGTCGAAGTCGACGACGCCGACGCCCTGCCAGCAGCGCTCGCGGATCCGGCAGTGCGCGGCCGCGAACTGCTGGTGCTGGGCGGCGGCAGCAACCTGCTGTTCGCCGGCGACGCGCCCGGCCCCGTGCTGGCGCTGGCCGCGAGCGGCATGCGGCTGCTGGCCGACCACGGCGACTTCGCGATCGTGCGCGCCGACGCCGGCGCGTCGTGGGACGGCTTCGTGCGCTGGACGCTGGCGCAGGGCCTGTCGGGGCTCGAGAACCTCGCGCTGATCCCCGGCACCGTCGGCGCCGCGCCGATCCAGAACATCGGCGCCTACGGCACCGAGGTGCGCGAGCGCATCCACATGGTCGAGGCCTTCGAGCGCGAGGACCGCGAATTGCGCCGGCTGTCGCCCGACCGCTGCGCGTTCGGCTACCGCGACAGCCTGTTCAAGCGCGACCCGGACCGGTTCGTCGTGACCGCCGTCGAGTTCGCGCTGCCGCGCGCGCCCACGCTCCGGCTGGACTACGCCGGCATCGCCGAGGAGCTCGCGGCGATGGGCGTCGCCGGCACGCCGACGCCGACCCGGGTCGCCGACGCGGTGTCGCGCATCCGCCGGCGCAAGCTGCCCGACCCGGCGCTGATCGGCAACGCCGGCAGCTTCTTCAAGAATCCGATCGTCCCGGCCGCGCAGGCGCTGGCGCTGCAGGCGGAACATCCGTCGCTGCCCGCATTCCGCGGCGACGCGGAGGGGTCGCGCAAGCTGTCAGCGGCCTGGCTGATCGACCAGTGCGGCTGGAAGGGGCATCGCGACGGCGACGCGGGCGTCGCCTCCAGCCATGCGCTGGTACTGGTCAACCATGGCCGCGCGACGGGTGCGCAGCTGCTCGACCTCGCCCGTCGCATCGCCGCCTCGGTGCAGGCGCGCTTCGGCGTGGCGATCGAACCGGAACCGCGCATCATCGGGGATCGCTGGTGAGGCCCGCCGGTGGGGAGCCGCTGGCGGGCGATCGCCCGGTCGTGCCGTCGCCGGCGCCGGCCCCGTTCCTGAAGGCCGCCGCGCTGATGCTGCTGAGCACGGTGTTCTTCGGCCTGATGGCGATCGTGATCCGCGTCGCCTCCAACCACGGCCTCCCCACCGTCGAGATCGCGTTCTTCCGCAACGTGTTCGGGCTGCTCGTGCTGCTCCCGTTCCTGCGCGGCGGCGGGCCCGCGGTGTTCCGCACCCGGCAGCTGCCGCGCTACTTCCTCCGCAGCGCGATCGGCGTCGCCTCCATGCTGTGCAGCTTCTGGGCGATCGGCCACCTGCCGATGGCGCAGGCGATCTCGCTGTCGTACTCGACGCCGCTGTTCGTCACGATCGCCGCGGCGATCTGGCTCGGCGAGGTCGTCCGCCGCCGGCGCTGGAGCGCGGTGCTGCTCGGCTTCGTCGGCGTGCTCGTGATCGTGCGGCCCGGCACCGAGGGCTTCAGCGCCGGCTCGCTGGTGGCCGTGGCCGCGGCGGTGCTGAGCAGCATCGTCGCGATCCAGATCAAGCAGCTCTCGCGCGTCGACGCACCCGACACGATCGTGTTCTACACCTACGTGTTCTGGGTGCCGCTGTCGCTGGTGCCGGCGCTGTTCGCGTGGCAATGGCCGCAGGGCACGGACTGGCTGTGGCTGGCGGCGATCGGGACCGCGGGCACGGGCGGCCAGCTGTTCTGGACGCGTGCGCTCAAGCTCGGCGAGGTCTCGGCGCTGCAGCCGATCAGCTTCATGCAGCTGCCGCTGGTGACCGTGCTGGCCTGGCTGCTGTTCGGCGAGACGGTGAGCGCGTGGACCGTCGTCGGCGCGGCGATCATCTTCGCCGCCGCGGGCTACATCGCGCACCGCGAGGCCCGGCTCTCCCGGCGCGCGGCCACCAACGCGCCGGTGGAAGCCGCCAAGCCGGGCGAATAGCGCCGCGGGCGCCACCCCCTGCATTCCGGCACGGGTGGGCGCGCGGCGGCGATGCTATTCCTTCGCCATCGACCCGAACGGATCCCCGCCATGCTGCGCCAGACCCTGCCGCTGTTCGCCGCCCTGCTCGCCTTCCCCGCCTTCGCCCAGTCGGCGGCGCCCGCGGCGCCCGCGCACGCCCAAGCAGTCACCCCGACATGGCCCGCGCAGCCGGTCAACTTCAACGGTCCGCCGGCGGCGGCGAAGGACGTGGAGAGCATCGACGCGATCGTGGGCGCGCTCTACGACGTGATCTCCGGCCCCGTCGGACAGCCCCGCGACTGGAACCGCATGCGCTCGCTGTTCGTCCCGACCGCGCGGATGATCCCGGTCGGCGTGCGCCCCGACGGCGTCGCGCTCATGCGCCTGCTCGGCGTCGGCGACTACATCGCCAGCTCCGGCCCGATCCTGCTCGAGAAGGGCTTCCGCGAGCGCGAGCTCGCCCGCCGCACCGAGCAGTTCGGCCACATCGCGCACGTGTTCAGCACCTACGAAGGCACGATCGAGGGCGAGGAGCATCCGATGCGCGGCATCAACACGCTGCAGCTGATGAACGACGGCAAGCGCTGGTGGATCGTGTCGCTGATGTGGGAAGGCGAGAGCCCGACCCTCAGCCTGCCCGCGCAGTACCTGCCTGCCAAGGGCGGCGGCCACTGAAGACCAGGCCGTAGCAGGCGACCGTCCACGCGCAGGCGGCCGCCCAGCCGGCGAGGATGTCCGACGGGTAGTGCACGCCCAGGTACACGCGCGACAGGCCGACGAGCGGAACGCACACGGCGGCGGCCGCGACGGCCGGCCAGCGCCAGGGCGTGCGCCACGCCAGCAGGACTGCGACCGCGGCGAGGGTCATCGAACCCATCGCGTGGCCGCTGGGAAAGCTGTAGGTGGCCTCCGGCGCGATCGACGTCCAGAGGTCCGGGCGCGCGCGCGCGTAGACGTGCTTCGCCGCGATGTTCATCAACGCCGAACCGACCAGCGCCAGGCCCGCGAACAGGCCCTCGCGCATGCGCCGCCGCCAGGCCAGCGCGAGCACCAGGACCACGTCGATCGGGACGACGCCGTCGCCGTAGCCGAGCCTGGAGACGAGCAGGAACGCGCGGTCGAGGCCGTCGCCCGCGAGCGCGTGCGCGAACCGCAACAGCGGCAGGTCGAACGCGAACCCCTCGCCCTCGCGCAGTTCCTCGACCAGCGCACCGAAGCCCCACAGCGGCAGCCAGAGCCCGGCGAAGACGAGCAGCAGGCGCCTGCCGTGGGCGCGCAGGAAGGCGACGCCGAAGCGCGCCTCGTCGCGCGCGGCGCGCGCGGCCTCAGCCGGCGTGTGCGGCGGCTGGCCCTGCGGCTTGCCCCGCGGCAGCCGCGGCTCCGTACCGGCGTTCGACATAGGCATCGATCAGCGCGACGAATTCGTTGGCGATATTGTCGCCGCGCAGGGTGACGGTCTTTTCACCGTCCACGAACACCGGCGCCGCGGGTGCCTCGCCGGTCCCCGGGAGCGAGATGCCGATGTCGGCGTGGCGCGATTCGCCGGGTCCGTTGACCACGCAGCCCATCACCGCGAGCGTCAGGTTTTCCGCGCCCGGGTGGGTGATGCGCCATTCCGGCATCTTCGCGCGCACGTGCTCCTGCACGACCTTCGCCAGTTCCTGGAAGAATTCGGAGGTGGTGCGCCCGCAGCCCGGGCAGGCGGTGACCATCGGCGTGAACGCGCGCAGGCCCATGGTCTGCAGCAGTTCCTGCGCGACCACCACTTCCTGCGTACGCGGCGCGCCGGGTTCCGGCGTGAGCGAGATGCGGATGGTGTCGCCGATGCCTTCCTGCAGCAGCACGCCGAGCGCGGCGCTGGAAGCGACGATGCCCTTGCTGCCGATGCCGGCCTCGGTGAGGCCCAGGTGCAGCGCGAACTCGCTGCGTGCCGAGAGGTCGCGATAGACGGCGATGAGTTCCTGCACGCCGCTGACCTTCGCCGACAGGATGATGCGGTCCGCGGGCAGGCCGAGTTCCACCGCGCGCATCGCCGAATCCAGCGCCGAGCGGATCAGCGCCTCGCGCAGCACGCGCCCGGCGTCCCAGGGCTCGGCGCGCTGCGCGTTCTCGTCCATCAGCTGCGCGGCGAGCGCCTGGTCGAGCGAGCCCCAGTTGGCGCCGATGCGCACCGGCTTGCCGTAGCGCACGGCGAGCTCGATGAGCTGCGCGAACTGCAGGTCCTTCTTCTTGCCGAAGCCGACGTTGCCGGGATTGATGCGGTACTTCGCGAGCGCCTCGGCACAGGCAGGCTCCTTCGCGAGCAGCTGGTGGCCGTTGTAGTGGAAGTCGCCGATGACCGGCACGTCCACGCCCATCATCCGCAGCCGGTCGACGATGCGCGGCACGGCGGCCGCGGCCTCGGGCGTGTTCACGGTGACGCGCACCAGCTCGGAACCGGCGCGCCAGAGCTCGCCGACCTGCTTCACGGTGGCCGCGACGTCGGCGGTGTCGGTGTTGGTCATCGACTGCACGACGACCGGCGCGTCGCCGCCCACGCGAACGCCGCCGACCAGCACCTGGCGGGTCGGGCGGCGGCGGGCGCTGCCGAATGGCGAGGGGCCGGATGCGTCCATCCGCCTATTGTACGGACCGATGCCCTATCCTGAGCGCATGAACACCGAGGCGACCGGCGAGGTCCTCACCCCCAGCCAGCTGAACACCCTCGCCCGCGACCTGCTGGAAGGCGCGTTCCCGCTGGTCTGGGTCGAGGGCGAGCTGAGCGGCGTGTCGCGGCCCGCCTCCGGGCACCTCTACTTCTGCCTGAAGGATGCGCGCGCCCAGGTGCGCTGCGCGATGTTCAAGCCCAAGAGCAGCTGGCTGAAGTTCGCGCCCCGCGAAGGCGTGCGGGTGCTGGCGCGCGGCCGGCTGACCCTGTACGAAGCGCGCGGCGACTACCAGCTGGTCCTGGACCACATGGAGGAGGCCGGCGAAGGCGCGCTGCGCCGCGCGTTCGAGGAGCTGAAGGCGAAGCTCGCCGCCGAAGGCCTGTTCGACGCCGGCCGCAAGCGCCCGCTGCCGGCCTACGTGCGGCGGCTCGCGGTGATCACCTCGCCGTCCGGCGCCGCGGTGCGCGACGTGCTCAGCGTGCTCGGCCGGCGCTTCCCGCTGCTCGAGGTCGACGTGCTGCCGTCGCTCGTGCAGGGCTCGACCGCCGCGGCGCAGATCGCGGCGCTGCTGCAGCGCGCGGCCGCGGGCGGCCGCTACGACGTCGTCCTGCTCGCGCGCGGCGGCGGCTCGCTCGAGGACCTGTGGGCGTTCAACGACGAGGCGCTGGCGCGCGCGATCGCGGCCTCGCCGGTGCCGGTGGTGTCGGCGATCGGCCACGAGACCGACTTCAGCCTGGCCGATTTCGCCGCCGACCTGCGCGCACCCACGCCCTCGGCGGCGGCGGAACTGCTGGTGCCGCACGCCGACGACCTGCGCCGGCGCCTGCGCGCGCTCGCGCAACGCATGGTGTCCACGCACCGCGCGCGCATGCGCCAGGCGATGCAGCGCGCCGACCGCGCCTCGCTGCGGCTGCAGGCGCTGCGTCCACAGGCGCGGCTGCAGCTGCTGTCGCGGCGCCAGGCCGAAGCGCTGCGCCGGCTGCAGTCGGCGTGGGCGCGCCGGCTCGAGCGCGACCGGGCGCGCCTGCGACGCGACGCCACCGGACTGCGCGGCACCCATCCTTCGCGGCGGCTCGCGGCCGACGCCCTGCGCCTGCGCGGCCTGGCACGCTCGCTGTCGGCGATCAGCCCGCTGGCGACGGTCGCGCGCGGCTACTCGATCCTGCAACACCCCGACGGCCGCATCGTCCGCAGCGTCGCCGACGCCGCGCCCGGCGATGCGCTCGACGCGCGCGTAACGGACGGCGCGCTCAAATTGCGGGTGCTCGATCCCTGACGGCGCCGGAGGCGGAAGTGCTGCAGTCGTCGTATCCGTACTACCTCGCCAACGAAGCGCGCGCGCCGAACGCGGCGCTCGAGGTCCGCGACAAGTTCAGCGGCGAAATCGCGACGCGCGTGGCCATGGGCGACGCCGCTGCGGTCGACGCGGCCATCGCCGCCGCGCACGCCGCGCGGCCCGCGATGGCTGCGTTCCCCCCGGACGCGCGCCGCGACGTGCTCGAGCACTGCGTGCGGCGCTTCACCGAGCGCCGCGAGGAACTCGCGCTCGCCCTGTGCATCGAGGCCGGCAAGCCGATCCGCGACGCCCGCGGCGAGGCAGAACGGCTGATCGACACCTTCCGGATCGCCGCCGGCGAGGCCACCCGCCCCGAAGGCGAAACCGTCGAACTCGGGATCTCGCAGCGCACGCGCGGCTACCGTGGCTTCGTCAAGCGCGTGCCGGTGGGCGCCTGCAGCTTCATCACGCCGTTCAACTTCCCGCTCAACCTGGTCGCTCACAAGGTCGCGCCCGCGATCGCGGCCGGTTGCCCGTTCGTGCTGAAGCCTTCCGAGCGCACGCCGGTGGGCGCGTTGATCGTCGGCGAAGTGCTGGCGGAGACCGGGCTGCCGAAGGGTGCGTTCTCGATCCTGCCCTGCCCCGTGGCCCAGGCCGACGCGCTCGTCACCGATCCGCGCATCGCGCTGCTGAGCTTCACCGGCGGCCTCGTCGGCTGGGACCTCAAGGCGCGCGCCGGCCGCAAGAAGGTCGTGCTGGAACTCGGCGGCAACGCGGCGTGCATCGTCGATGCCGATCCCGGCCGGCCGATGGACGAGGTGGTCGCGCGCCTGGTCTCCGGCGCGTACTACCAGAGCGGCCAGAGCTGCATCGGCGTGCAGCGGATCCTCGTGCACCGCGACCGCTACGACGTCCTCAAGGCCGCGCTGGCGAAGGCCGTCGGCGAACTGCGCATGGGCGATCCGCGCGACGAAACGGTGTTCATCGGCCCGATGATCGACGTGGCGGCGGCCGAACGCGTGGAAGCCTGGATCGCCGCCGCCGTCGCCGGCGGCGCGCGCATGCTCGCCGGCGGGCCGCGCGACGGCGCGATGCTGCCCGCGACCCTGCTCGAAGGCGTGCCGCACGACGGCGACCTGTGGCGGAAGGAAGCCTTCGGCCCGATCGCGGCGATCGAGGCGTTCGACGATTTCGAGGATGCGCTCGCGCGCGTCAACGACAGCGACTTCGGCCTGCAGGCCGGCGTGTTCACCGGCGACCTCGCGCACGCGATGCGCGCCTGGGACGCGCTCGAGGTGGGCGGCGTGGTGGTCGGCGACATCCCCAGCTTCCGCGTGGACAACATGCCCTACGGCGGCGTGAAGGCGTCGGGCTTCGGGCGCGAGGGCGTGCGCTACGCCATCGCCGACATGACCGAGCCGCGCCTGCTGGTGCTGCGCGACTGACGCCGGCGCCTCACCGCTTCAGCGCCACCCACGCCGGCGCGTGGTCGCTGGCCTTCGGCTCGCCGCGCACCCAGCGGTCCACGCCCGCGTCGAGCAGGCGCGGCGCCAGCGCCGGGCTCAACAGGATGTGGTCGATGCGCAGCCCCGAGTCGCGCGGCCAGTGCTCGCGGAAATAGTCCCAGAAGGTGTAGATGCGCTCGCCCGGATGGCGCGCGCGCAGCGCGTCGGTCCAGCCCTGCGCGAGCAGCTTCGCGTAGCGCTCGCGCGATTCCGGCTGCAGCAGCGCGTCCTTGCGCCACGAGCGCGGGTTGTAGATGTCGACGTCGGTCGGCACGACGTTGTAGTCGCCGGCGATCGCGACCGGATGGCCGGTCGCGATCAGCGACTCCGCGTGCCGCAGCAACCGGTCCATCCAGCGCAGCTTGTAGTCGAACTTCGGGCCGGGCTGCGGGTTGCCGTTCGGGAGATAGATGCAGGCGACGACGATGCCGGACACCGCGGCCTCGAGGTAGCGCGCGTGTTCGTCGTCGCGCTCGCCCGGCAGCCGGCGGCGGATCTCCACCGGCTCGCTGTCGCGCGCGAGGATGGCGACGCCGTTCCACGACACCTGTCCCTGCCACAGCACGCCGTAGCCGGCGGCTTCGATCTCGGCGCGCGGGAACGCCTCGTGCCGCGCCTTCAGTTCCTGCAGGCAGGCGATGTCGGGCCGCTCGCGTTCGAGCCACTGCAGCAGGTGCGTCAGCCGCGAGCGGATGCCGTTGACGTTGTACGTCGCGAGCCGCAGGGGTGGTTGCTTGCGCCGGGGCATGCCGGCATGGTCGCCGGGCCCGCGTCGACGCGCCGTGTCCTGCCCGGCGGCCTCACTCGGCCGGCGGTGGCACCAACGGCAGGTGCAACAGGAATTCGGCGCCCTCGCCGGCCACGCCGGTGCTGAACGCGCTCACGTCGCCGCCGTGCAGGTGCACGAGCTGCTGCACCAGGCTCAGGCCGATGCCGAGGCCGGCCTGCGCGCCGGCCGGCGCTTCGTGACCGCCCTGGACGAACAGGTTGAACATGCCCGGCAACGCCTCCGGCGCGATCCCCGGGCCGTTGTCGCGGACGCCCAGCTCCGCCCGCCCGTCCTGCCGGCTCAGCGAGAGCGTGATGCGGCCGCCGCGCGGCGTGAACTTCGCCGCGTTGTTGAGCAGGTTCGTGAGCACCTGGACCAGCCGCACCGGATCGCCGAGCACGTACAGCGGTTCCTCGCACGACTCGACCACGAAGGCGTGGCCGCGATCGGCCATCGTCGGGCGGACGGCGATCGACGTGTCCTCGATGATCTGCTGCAGGCCCACGACTTCCTTCACCAGGTGGACCTTGCCGGTCGCGATCCGCCCCACGTCCAGCAGGTCGTCCACGAGCCGGCGCAGGTGGGTCACCTGGCGGGCCAGGATGTCCCGGGCCGTGCGCAGGCGCGCGTTGCCGGGTTCTTCCAGCTGCATGATCGACACCGCGTTCGCGATCGGCGTCATCGGGTTGCGCAGCTCGTGGCCGAGCAGCGCGAGGAACTCGGTGAGGCGCCGCTCCTGCTGCTCGAGCGCGTCGATGCGCCGGCTGGCGGTCATGTCGCGGGTGACCTTGACGAAGCCGAGGTGGACGCCGTGCGAATCGCGGAGCGCCGTGATCACGACGTTCGCCCAGAACCGTCTGCCGTCCTTGCGCAGGCGCCAGCCCTCGTCCTCGAACCGGCCCTCGCGCAGCGCCATTTCCAGCTCGTGCTGCGGCCAGCGCGCCTCGATCTTCTCCTTCGGATAGAAGACGGAGAAGTGCTTGCCGATGATCTCCTCGGCCTTGTAGCCCTTGTTGAGTTCGGCGCCCCGGTTCCAGCTGCTGATGTAGCCGTCGGGATCGAGCATGAAGATCGCGTAGTCGCGGACGCTCTCGACCATCAGCCGGAAGCGTTCCTCGCTTTGCCGCAGCAGTTCGAGCGCGTGCGTGCGCTCGGCCTCGCCACCCTGGTTCGCGGCTTCGACCGCGGCCCGGATGTCGGAGGAGGACATCATGCCCAGGGGTCTCGCAGGACGATGTTGGCGTCGCGGTCGGGACCGGTGCTCACGATCGCGATCGGGCATCCGGCCAGCTCTTCCAGCGCCCGCAGGTAGGCGCGCGCGGCGGGCGGCAGCTTGTCCCACTCGGTGATGCCGTGGGTGCTCTCCTGCCAGCCCGGGAACTCGAGGTACACCGGCGTGCACTCCTCCCAGCCCTGCGCGTCCAGCGGCGCGTATTCGCTGCGCTTGCCGTGGTATTCGTAGGCGATGCAGATCTTCAGCGCCTCCATCCCGTCGAGGATGTCGAGCTTGGTGATGCACAGGCCGCTGATACCGTTGATCGCGACCGCGCGCTTGAGCGCGACCACGTCCATCCACCCGCAGCGGCGCGGGCGGCCGGTGGTGGCGCCGTATTCCTGGCCGCGGTCGCGGATGCCCTGGCCGACGGCGTCGTCGAGCTCGGTCGGAAACGGGCCGCCGCCGACGCGCGTGGCGTAGGCCTTGGCGATGCCGAGCACGTAGTCGATCGCGTCCGCGCCGACGCCGGTGCCGGCGAGCGCGCCGCCGACCGTGGTGTTCGACGAGGTGACGTAGGGGTATGTGCCGTGGTCGATGTCGAGCAGCGAGCCCTGCGCGCCCTCGTACAGCACGCGCTTGCCCTGCTTGCGCAGCTCGTGGAGGATCCCGGCCACGTCGCTCTTCATCGGCTCGATGTATTCGCCGAACGCAAGCGCCTCGTCGAGCGTCTGCTGGAAGTCGACCGGCGCGACCTTGAGGTACTGGGTCAGCACGAAGTTGTGGTAGTCGAGCGTGGCCCGCAGCTTGTCCGCGAGTTCCTGCGGATAGCGCAGGTCGGCGACGCGGATGCCGCGGCGCGCGACCTTGTCCTCGTAAGCCGGGCCGATGCCGCGGCCGGTGGTGCCGATCGCGTCCTTGCCCGCCGCCTTCTCGCGCGCCTGGTCCAGGGCGATGTGGTACGGCATGATGATCGGCGTCGCCGGGCTGATCTTCAGCCGCGAGCGCACGTCCACGCCGGTCGCCTCGAGTTCCTCGATCTCCTTGCGCAGCGCGCCGGGGTGCAGGACCACGCCGTTGCCGATCAGGCACAGCGCGTCGGGCCGCAGGATGCCGGACGGGATCAGGTGCAGCACCGTCTTGTGGCCGTTGATGACCAGCGTGTGGCCGGCGTTGTGGCCGCCCTGGAAGCGCACGACCGCGCCGATGTCCTGCGTCAGCAGGTCGACGATCTTGCCCTTGCCTTCATCGCCCCACTGGGCGCCCAGAACGACCACCGACTGACCCATTGCATCCTCCGGACACGGAAAAAGCCGAGGCGGTCCCCGGCTTTTCGACATTATCCGGGTTTTGGGGCCACGGAGCCAGTAGAGCCGACCCATGGTCGGCTGCCTTTCCCCGCAAGCCGACCATGGGTCGGCTCTACAGGGCGTGACGGACCAGCGCCAGCGCCGCGAGGCCGGCCGCCACGACCAGCCCGCCCACCGCGCGCAACCGGCCGTTCGGCATCGCGTGGAGCTGCTCCGCGGCGCGTCGCCAGGCATTGGGCATGGCGAACAGCAGCAGCCCCTCGAACACGGCGACCAGGCACAGCGCCGACCAGAGGTCTTCCATCCGGACGGCCCGGCTCAGCGGTCGTCGCGCAGGTACTGCAGGAACGGATCGTTCCGGTCCAGCACGATCGCCGCGTTGCCGTTCGCGAACGAGCGGCGATAGGCCTCGAGGCTGCGGTGGAACGCGTAGAACGCCGGGTCGCGCTGGTAGGCCTGCGCGTAGATCCGCGCGGCCTCGGCGTCGCCCTCGCCGCGCAGCTTCTGCGCGTCGCGCTCGGCCTCGGCCAGGATCACCTGCTGCTGGCGATCGGCCTCGGCGCGGATCTTCTGCGACTGCTCCTCGCCTTCGGCGCGCAGCTGCGCGGCGACCTGCTGGCGCTGCGCGCGCATGCGCCGGTAGACCTGCTCGATGACCTCGCCGCCGGTCGGCAGGTCGATGCGCTTGATGCGGATGTCCTCGATCTTCACGCCCAGCGTCGCCGCGCCCCGGTTGATCGCGCCCAGCTGGCGCGCCACCATCTCGTTGCGGTCGCCCGACACCACCTGCTGCAGCGTGCGCGCATTGATCTCGTTGCGCAGCGAGTCCTTGATGATCGGCGCCAGTCGCTGCACGGCCACGCTCTCGTCGCCGCCGGTGGCGCGGTAGAAGGTGCGCACGTCGTCGATTTGGCCGATCGCGAAGAAGTCGACGCTGACGTCCTTCTTCTCCGAGGTGAGGTAGCGCTCCGGCTCGGCGTCGAGCACCTGCAGGCGGCGATCGAACACGCGCGCGCTCTCGACCAGCGGCCACTTGAAGTGCAGGCCGGGGCCGACGTCCGTGCGGGCGACGCGGCCGAGGTTGAGGACGATGGCGGTGTGGCCTTCGCTGACGACGTACATGCTGCCGAACAGCGCCAGCAGCGCGGCGACGGCGATCGGGATCCAGGCCGCGGGCTTCATCGGGTCGCCTCCTCGCGGCCTTCGCGGCCGTCTGGGCGCGCGTCGCGTCCCGGGCGGACGCCCGCGGCGGTCGCATCGACGGCCGGCGCGACGAATTCGGGGGCCGGCGCCGCGGCGCTGCCGGTCGACGCCGGCGATGCCCCGCCGGCGGCGGGCATCGGCAGGTAGATCAGCTGCTTGCCGTCCCCGCCGACGATGACGCGGTTGCCGGCGAGCACCTGCTGCACGGTCTCCAGCCAGAGGCGCTTGCGGGTGACGTCGGGCGCGGCCTTGTACTGGTCGAGCAGCAGCGAGAACCGGGTCGCGTCGCCGGTGGCGCGGTCGATCGCGGCGGACTTGTAGCCCTCGGCGACGGTGCGCACGCGCGCGGCCTGGCCGCGCGCTTCCGGCACGATCTTGCTGGCGTAGGCCTCGGCTTCGTTGCGCGCGCGGTCCTTGTCCTGCTGCGCGCTGTTGACGTCGTCGAACGCCGGCTTCACTTCCTCCGGCGGGCGCGCGTTCGGCAGGTTGAGCTCGGTCACCAGCAGGCCGGTGCGGTATTCGCGCAGCGACTGCTGCAGGCGCTCGCGCGCGGACACCGACAGCGCGCTGCGCGCGCTGAGCACGGTGTCGAGGTCGGAGCGGCCCACCTGCTCGCGCACCGCGCTGAGCGTGGCCTGCTGCAGCACGGCGTCGGCGTCGCGGCTGCCGAACAGGTACTCGCGCGGATCGTCCACGCGGTACTGCACGTTCACTTCCACGGTGACGATGTTCTCGTCGCGGGTCAGCACCGGCACCGTGTCGCTGAAGGTCTTGATCTGGGTGGCCTGGACCTTGGCCACGCGCTCCATCGGCCACGGCCACTTCAGGTGCGGGCCGGGCTGCAGGATGCGCGAGAACTGGCCGAAGCGCAGGACCACGCCGCGCTGCTGCTCGGTGACCAGCACGAAGCAGTTCACCGCCAGCCACAGCACGACGACGACGCCGACCCAGCGCGCGATCGCGTTGCCGCCGTCGCCGCCGCCGCCGAAGAGGCCGCGGAAGGCGTCCTGCACGCGCTCGGGGAAGCTGCCGTTGCCGCGTCGCGGATTGCGGCCGTTGCCGGACCCGCCGGGAATGTTCCAGGCCATCGCTGCTCCAGGGAATCGGCCCGATTCTAGCGGTCCGGCACCGGGCGGTCGACCAGCAGCGCCCGCACGGGTTCGCCCCAGGGCTGGCTGGCGACGCGCAGCGCGTCGGCCTCGGCGAGGTCCAGGCGCAGCCGCCAGCCGTCCTCGTCGTGCTCCTCGCCGCGGACCGCATCGAGCTCGTGCAGGCGCGCGCGCAGCCGGCCCGCGTCGGCGGGCAGGCGCAGTTCGCCCCGCACGCGGCGCAGGCCCAGGCGCGCGCCGAGGGCCGAGCGCAGCGCATCGAGGCCGAGGCCGTCGCGGGCCGAGACCCAGACGCGCTCGCGAGCGCCCTGCCCGGCGACGTCGCCGGTGTCGTCCGCGACCGCATGGTCGTGGCGCGGCTGCGCGCCCTCGATCCTGTCGATCTTGTTGTAGACCAGCAGCTGCGGCAGTTCGCCCGCGCCGATCTCGGCGAGCACCGCGTCGACCTGGGCGATGCGCTCGTCGCGCAGCGGATCGGCGGCATCGATCACGTGCAGCAGCAGGTCGGCCTCGCGCGCCTCGCTCAGCGTCGAGCGGAACGCGGCGACGAGTTCGTGCGGCAGGTCGCGCACGAAACCGACGGTGTCGGCGAGCAGCGCGCCGCCGCCGGGCAGCGCGATCCGGCGCACGGTCGGGTCGAGCGTGGCGAACAGCTGGTCGGCGGCGTAGGCGCCGGCGTCGGTCAGCGCGTTGAACAGCGTCGACTTGCCGGCGTTCGTGTAGCCGACCAGGGCGATGCGCGGCAGCTCGCTGCGCACGCGCGCGCGGCGCATCTGCGTGCGCTGCACCTCGACCTTGTCCAAGCGCTTCTGCAGCTGCTCGACGCGCTTCTGCAGCAGGCGCCGGTCGGTCTCGAGCTGGGTCTCGCCGGGGCCGCGCAGGCCGATCGAACCGCCGCGCTGGCGCTCCAGGTGGGTCCAGCCGCGCACCAGGCGCGTGGCCATGTGCTTGAGCTGCGCGAGCTCGACCTGCAGCTTGCCCTCGGCGCTGCGCGCGCGCTGCGAGAAGATGTCGAGGATCAGGCCGGTGCGGTCGACCACGCGCCGCTCCAGCGCCTTCTCCAGGTTGCGTTCCTGGACCGGCGTGAGCGGATGGTTGACCAGCACGAGGTCGGCGCCGGTGGCGTCGGCGGCCGCCTTCACTTCCTCGAGCTTGCCGCTGCCGACGAGGGTGGCGGGATTCGGGCGGTCGATGCGCGCCTGCAGCAGGGCGACGACATTGGCGCCGGCGGAGCGGGCGAGGTCGGCGAACTCCTCGATCAGCCCTTCGTCCGGCGGACCGCCGGCGTGGGGCTGGATCAGGAGTGCCTGCTCACCCTTGCGGGATCGTTCGAACAACGGCGGTCTCGGGGGTGGGCGTCACCGGCAACATGCGGCCCGGTGGCCGCGGATTCAAGCCGGCGGCCCGTTGCGAGGGAGGCGCCCCGGCCCTCAGGCCTCGCCGTCGCCCTCGCCGTCCCCGGCCTCGTCCGCGCCGCCGTTGCCGTTGGTGCCCACCCGCACGTTGCGGGCCGGGACCACGGTGGAGATCGCGTGCTTGTAGACCATCTGGCTGACGGTGTTGCGCAGCAGGACCACGAACTGGTCGAACGATTCGATGGTGCCCTGGAGCTTGATGCCGTTGACCAGGTAGATGGAGACCGGGACGCGCTCGCGGCGCAAGGCGTTCAGGAACGGATCCTGCAGGGATTGCCCCTTGGACATGTTGCCCCCTC
>DASTWT010000093.1:0-14640 GCA_035765815.1 Luteimonas sp.
ACGTCTATGGCAGCCAGCCGATCCGCCGCCAAGGGTAGCCTCCGCGACGAGCTCAAGCTCTTCGTCTGGGAGGGCACCGACAAGCGCGGCGTCAAGATGAAGGGCGAGCAGCCGGCGAAGAACGAGAACTTCGTCCGCGCCGAGCTGCGCCGGCAGGGTATCACCCCCACCGTGGTGAAGCCCAAGCCCAAGCCGCTGTTCGGCAGCGCCGGCAAGAAGGTGACCCCCGGCGACATCGCGGTGTTCAGCCGCCAGCTCGCGACCATGATGAAGTCGGGCGTGCCGATCGTCGGCGGCCTGGAGATCATCGCCGGCGGCCAGAAGAACCCCAAGGCGAAGGCGCTGTACACCGACATCCGCACCAGCATCGAGGGCGGCAGTTCGCTGCACGAGTCCCTCGGCAAGCACCCGGTGCAGTTCGACGAGCTCTACCGCAACCTCGTCCATGCCGGCGAGACCGCGGGCGTGCTGGAAACGGTGCTCGACACCATCGCCAGCTACAAGGAAAACATCGAAGCGCTGAAGGGCAAGATCAAGAAGGCCCTGTTCTATCCCGCGACCGTGGTCGCGGTGGCGATCCTGGTGAGCGCGGTCCTGCTGATCTTCGTTGTGCCGCAGTTCCAGAACGTGTTCAAGAGCTTCGGCGCGGACCTGCCGGCGTTCACCAAGATGATCATCGCCGCCTCCGATTTCATGATCAGTTACTGGTGGTTTGCATTCCTGGTCGTCGGCGGCACGATCAGCGGCCTGATCTTCTTCAAGAAGCGCTCGCTCGCCTTCCAGCATTTCCTCGATCGGCTGATCCTGAAGCTGCCCGTGATCGGCCAGATCATGCACAACTCGGCCATCGCCCGGTTCGCGCGCACCCTGGCGGTGACGTTCCAGGCCGGCGTGCCCCTGGTCGAGGCGCTCGACATCGTGTCCGGCGCCACCGGCAATTCCGTTTACGAGCAGGCGGTGAAGCGCATCCGCGACGACGTCTCCGTCGGCTACCAGGTCAACGTGGCGATGCGGCAGGTCAACCTGTTCCCGCACATGGTGATCCAGATGGCGGCCATCGGCGAGGAGGCGGGCGCACTGGACGCCATGCTGTACAAGGTCGCGGAGTTCTACGAATCCGAGGTCAACAACGCGGTGGACGCGCTGTCGAGCCTACTGGAGCCGTTGATCATGATCTTCATCGGCGGCATCGTCGGCGCGATGGTGGTCGGCATGTACCTCCCGATCTTCAAGCTCGCCGCCGCGATCTGACGAATGGCGTTTCTCGACCAGAACCCGGCGATCGGCTTCCCGGCGGCGGCAGGCTTCGGCTTGCTGGTGGGCAGCTTCCTCAACGTCGTGATCCTGCGCCTGCCGCGCCGCCTCGAATGGCAGTGGAAGCGCGACAGCCTGGAAGTGCTCGGCGAGCCCGAGGTCTACGACCCGCCCCCGCCCGGCATCGTGGTCGAGCGCTCGCACTGCCCGCACTGCAAGCATCCGCTGTCCTGGTACGAGAACATCCCGGTCTTCAGCTGGCTCGCCCTGCGCGGGCGCTGCCGGCACTGCCAGGCGCCGATCTCGATCCAGTACCCGCTGGTCGAGTTGCTGACGATGCTGCTGGTGCTGTGCTGCGTATGGCAGTTCGGCTTCGGCTGGAAGGGCTTCGGCGCAATCGTCTTCAGCTGCTTCCTGGTGGCGCTGTCGGGCATCGACCTGCGCACCCAGCTGCTGCCCGACCAGCTCACCCTGCCGCTGATGTGGCTGGGCCTGGTGGCGAGCATCGACCCGCTCTACCTCAACGCCAAGCAGGCGCTGGTCGGCGCGATCATCGGCTACCTCAGCCTGTGGTCGGTGTGGTGGGTGTTCAAGCAGCTCACCGGCAAGGAAGGCATGGGGCACGGCGACTTCAAGCTGCTCGCCGCGATGGGCGCATGGGTGGGCCTCAAGGGCATCCTGCCGACGATCCTGCTCTCCTCGCTGGTCGGCGCGATCGTCGGCTCGATCTGGCTGGCGGCGAAGGGCCGCGACCGCGCCACCCCGATCCCGTTCGGCCCCTACCTGGCCGTGGCGGGCTGGATCGTGTTCTTCTGGGGCGGCGCCATGGTCGACTGGTACCTCCGGATTTCCGGCCTGCGCCACTGACGCGCGGCACCGCGATGACCTCCCCGGCTCCCGGCCCGCGGCTTCCGGCTCCCGGTTCCCACGTCCTGGTGTGCGGCGGCGCCGGCTACATCGGCTCGCACATGTGCAAGGCGCTCGCCGCGGCGGGCCTGGTGCCCGTGACGTTCGACGATCTTTCGACGGGGCACCGCGACTCGGTCCGCTGGGGGCCGCTGGTCGAAGGCAACCTGCTCGACCAGGCATCCCTGCGCGCCGCCTTCGCCGACTGGCCGGTGCGGGCCGTGCTGCATTTCGCCGCGCGCTCGCTGGTGGCCGAATCGATGCGCGAGCCGGGCCTGTATTTCCGCAACAACGTCGCGGGCACGCTCAACCTGCTCGACGCCATGCGGGCCGCAGGCGTCGATCGCCTGGTGTTCTCGTCCACTGCGGCGGTCTACGGCGACCCGGTGTACACGCCGATCGACGAATCTCACCCCACCGCGCCGATCAATCCCTACGGCTGGAGCAAGTTGATGGCCGAGCGCGCGATCGCGGAACATTCCCGCGCCCATGGCCTGCGCGCCGCATGCCTGCGCTACTTCAACGCCGCCGGCGCGGACCCCGACGGGGACACGGGCGAGGCGCACGATCCCGAGACGCATCTCATCCCCAACCTGTTGCGCGCGGCGCTGGCGCCGGGCGGCGAGCCGGCCAGCATCTTCGGCGGCGACTACGACACGCCCGACGGCACCTGCGTGCGCGACTACGTGCACGTCGCCGACCTGTGCGATGCGCACCTGCTCGCGCTCGGCCGACTCGAATCGGCACCGGGCGTCCACGTGTTCAACCTCGGCGGCGGCCAGGGCAGTTCCGTCGCGGAAGTGCTGGCCGTTTGCCGCGAAGTCTCCGGCGCGGCGATCCCGGAGCGTCGCATGCCGCGCAGGCCGGGGGATCCGGCCGTGCTGGTCGCCTCCGCGGACGCGGCCCGGCGCGAGCTGGGCTGGCGGCCGCGATACGCCCTGCGCGATTGCGTCGCGCACGCGCTGGCGTGGGAGCGCAAGTCATGAGCGGCTTCGTCGTCGGCCTGACCGGCGGGATCGCCTCCGGAAAGAGCGCGGTGGCGCGCGAGTTCGCCGCGCACGGCGTGCACGTAGCCGACGCCGACGTCGCCGCGCGCGGAGCCGTGGCCCCGGGCTCGCCGGGCCTCGCGGAGGTCGTCGCCGCGTTCGGCCGCGGCGTGCTGGACGCCTCCGGCGGGCTCGATCGCGCGGCGATGCGCCGTCGGATCTTCGACGACGACGACGCCAGGCGCATCCTCGAGGCGATCGTTCATCCGCGCGTGCGCGCGGCGCTGCAGGCCGAATGCGACGCGGCGCCCGGGGCGTACGCGATCGCCGCGATCCCGCTGCTGGCGGAAGGCGGCGGCCGCGACGCCTATCCGTGGCTCGACCGCATCCTCGTCGTCGATGCGCCAGCCGAGGTCCAGCACGCGCGGCTGCTGGCGCGCGACGGCATCGACGCCGTCCTCGCCGACCGCATGCTCGCCGCGCAGGCGACGCGCGCGCAGCGCCTGGCGATCGCCGACGACGTGCTGGCGAACACGGGCTCGCTCGAGGAACTCGCCGCGCACGTCGCTTCGCTCGATCGCCTGTACCGCGTCCTCGCTTCCGCCTGAACGCCGCGCGGGCCGCGGCGTGCGCGCGCCTACGCCTGCAAGCCGCGGATCGCCGCGACGCCCTGCGCGCCGTGCGCGCGCGCGGTTTCGACGTCGCCCGCGCCGAGCCCGCCGATGCCGTAGATCGGCAGCGTGCTCGATTCGCGTACGGCGGCGAACGCCGCCCAGCCGAGCGGCGCCGCGCCGGGATGGCTGGCGGTAGCCTGGATCGGTCCCAGCACCGCGAAATCGCAGCGCAGGCGCTCGGCGTGCGCGAGTTCGGCCGCATCGTGGCACGACGCCGCCACCGGCAGCGCCTGCGGCAGCGGCCGCTGCGCGAGCGCGGCCAGCTGCGCCGCCCTGAGGTGCACGCCGACGCGCAGTTCGCGCGCCAGCGCGATGTCGCCGTTGACCAGCACCTCGACGTCGGCGGCGCGGCACAGCGCCGCGGCCTCGCGCGCCAGCGCGCGCCAGCGGACGGGATCGGTGTTCGCGCCGGGCCGCAGCTGGATCCGGCGCACGTCGCCGGCCGCCGCCGCCCGCTCCACCGCCGCCAGCCAGCGGCGCCCCTCGCCTTCCGGCGCCGGCGTCACGAGGTAGCGGTCGGGCTCGAGCAGCGCCGCGACCACCGGCCGGTCGGCGCCGGGCATGGCGTAGCTGCGGAGCTTGCGCGGGGGTACCCAGGCCAGCGCCTGGCCGTCCAGGCCCTTGAGCGAACCCTGCCAGGCGGAAACGCGGCGCACGTCGAGCAGCAGCCGCTTGTGCGGATATCGATGCGGGACGGCGATGAGCTGCGCGCCGACCGTCGCGGCGATGCCGAGCTCTTCGTGCAGCTCGCGCGCGAGCGCCTGTTCGGGGGTCTCGCCCGGCTCGCGCTTGCCGCCCGGGAATTCCCACAGGCCGGCGAGGTCGCGGCCCTCGGTGCGCCGCGCCAGCAGGACGCGGCCGCGGGCGTCGGTGATGACGCCCGCGACGACGTGTACCTGTAGAGCCGACCCATGGTCGGCCGGGCTCTGAGCCGACCATGGGTCGGCTCTACCGGTCACGCGATCTGGCCGTGGCAGTGCTTGAACTTCTTGCCGCTGCCGCAGGGGCACGGGTCGTTGCGGCCGACCCGCGCGCCGGACTCGCTCACCCCGCCCTGCAGGGCGGCGGCCATCGCCTGCGCCTGCCGCGCCTCTTCGTCGGCGCCGAGGCCGCCGGCATCCGCGTGCTGGAACTGCATCTGCTGCGACTGGCGCGCCGCCTGCGCGCGCTCGGCCGCCTCCATCGCCGCGATCTCCTCCTCGCTGCGGATGCGCACGCGCGCCAGCAGGGTCACGACCTCGCGCTTGACCTTGTCCAGCATCTGCCCGAACAGCTCGAACGCCTCGTGCTTGTATTCCTGCTTCGGCTGCTTCTGCGCGTAGCTGCGCAGGTAGATGCCCTGGCGCAGGTAGTCCATGCGCGCCAGGTGCTGCTTCCAGTTGTCGTCGAGCACGCTCAGCATGATGTGCTTCTCGACCGCGCGCATGGTCTCGGGGCCGACCTGCCGTTCCTTGGCGGCGAAGGCCTCGGCGACCTCGCGCTGCACCTCCGCCGCGATCTGCTCGGCGTCGACCTCCGTGCGCGCGGCGATGTCCGCGACGAGGCGCGGCGCGATCCCGAACTCGGCGGCCAGCTCGGCTTCCAGGCCCGCCAGGTCCCACTGCTCGTCGATCGAGTTCTCCGGCACGAAGCGGCGCACGGTGTCGGCCACCACGTCCTCGCGGATGCCGTCGATGTTCTCCTGCACGCTGTCGGCTTCCAGCAGCTCGTTGCGCTGCTCGTACACGACCTTGCGCTGGTCGTTGTTGACGTCGTCGAAGTCGAGCAGGTTCTTGCGGATGTCGAAGTTGTGGGCCTCGACCTTGCGCTGCGCGTTGGCGATCTGCTTGGAGACCAGGGGCGACTCGATGATGTCGTCCTCCTTGAGGCCCATGCGCTGCATCACCTTCTGCACCCAGTCGGCGGCGAAGATGCGCATCAGGTTGTCCTCGAGGGACAGGTAGAAGCGCGAGGAACCCGGGTCGCCCTGGCGGCCGGAGCGGCCGCGCAGCTGGTTGTCGATGCGGCGGGACTCGTGGCGCTCGGTGCCCACGATGTGCAGGCCGCCGGCGGCCTTGACCTGCTCGTGGCGCTCCTGCCACGCCGCCTTCAGGCGCTCGCGCGTGGCCTCGTCGACCGGCGCGCCGGTCTCGGCCTCGAGCGCCGCGAGTTCGGCGTCGAGCGATCCGCCGAGCACGATGTCGGTGCCGCGGCCGGCCATGTTGGTGGCGATGGTCACCGCGCCCGGGCGGCCGGCCTGGGCGACGATGTGCGCCTCGCGCTCGTGCTGCTTGGCGTTCAGGACCTCGTG
Organism: Luteimonas sp.; assembly: GCA_035765815.1. GTDB lineage: Bacteria > Pseudomonadota > Gammaproteobacteria > Xanthomonadales > Xanthomonadaceae > Cognatiluteimonas. The sequence continues at coordinate 6,111 of DASTWT010000093.1, forward strand.
CGGGATGCCCGCGGCGCGCAGCTGCTCGCCGAGCATCTCGGAGACCTCGATCGAGGTCGTGCCGACCAGCACCGGCTGGCCCTTCTCGTGCGCCGCCTTGATCTCGTTCACCACCGCGCGGAACTTGCCGGCGCGGTTGAGGAACACCGCGTCGCTGTGGTCCTTGCGGATCATCGGCCGGTGGGTCGGGATCACCACGACCTCGAGGCCGTAGATGTTCTGGAACTCGTAGGCCTCGGTGTCGGCGGTGCCGGTCATGCCCGCCAGCTTCGAGTACATGCGGAACAGGTTCTGGAACGTGATCGAGGCGAGCGTCTGGTTCTCGCGCTGCACGTTCACCCCTTCCTTGGCCTCGACCGCCTGGTGCAGGCCGTCGGACCAGCGGCGGCCCGGCAGGGTGCGGCCGGTGAACTCGTCGACGATGATCACTTCGCCGTCGCGGACGATGTAGTCCACGTCGCGCTGGTACAGCGCGTGCGCGCGCATGCCGGCGTTGAGGTGGTGGACGACGTGGATGTTGTGCGAGGCGTACAGGCTGTCCTCGCCCTCGAGGATGCCGGCCTTGCGCAGCAGCTCCTCCGCGTGCTCCTGGCCGGCCTCGGACAGGTGCACCTGCTTCTGCTTCTCGTCGACCCAGTAGTCGCCCTCGCCTTCCTCTTCCTTCTGGCGGACGAGGTGGGGAACGATCCTGTCGACCTTGAGGTACAGCTCCGGCGTGTCGTCGGTCGGGCCGGAGATGATCAGCGGCGTGCGCGCCTCGTCGATCAGGATCGAATCGACCTCGTCCACGATCGCGAAGTTCAGGCCGCGCTGGAAGCGGTCGGACTTCGACAGCGCCATGTTGTCGCGCAGGTAGTCGAAGCCGATCTCGTTGTTGGTCGCGTAGGTGATGTCGGCGCCGTACGCGGCGTGCTTGTCCGAATGCGGCATGCCCGGGAAGACCACGCCGGTGGTCAGGCCCAGCCAGCCGTACAGCTTGCCCATCTGCGCGGCGTCGCGGCGCGCCAGGTAGTCGTTGACGGTGACCACGTGCACGCCCTTGCCGGCGAGCGCGTTGAGGTAGACGGCGAGGGTCGCGGTGAGGGTCTTGCCCTCGCCGGTGCGCATCTCGGCGATCTTGCCCATGTGCAGGACCATGCCGCCGATCAGCTGCACGTCGAAATGGCGCATGCCGAACACGCGGACCGAGGCCTCGCGGCAGACGGCGAAGGCCTCCGGCAGGATCCTGTCCAGCGACTCGCCCTTCGCGACGCGCTCCTTGAATTCGGCGGTCTTCGCCTGGAGGTCGGCGTCGGACAACGCCTGCATCTGCGGTTCGAGGGCGTTGATCTTGCGGACGATGCCGCCGAGTTGCTTGAGCAGGCGCTCGTTGCGGCTGCCGAAGATGCTGGTGAGCAAGCGATTGAACATGGAGGGTCCGGCTGGGCGGAGGGGGTTCGTGACTCGCGGACGGAGCCCGGAGTTCCCCCGGAAACGAAAAGGGGCGCCAGGCGCCCCGATTTCATGGCAACTGCGGATTGTAGCGTGGGGGTGGCCCCGAGGCATCCCAAGGGGCGCGTAGAGCCGACCCGTGGTCGGCTCCGCCCCGAGCCGACCATGGGTCGGCTCTACAGGAATTTCCGCGGGTTGACGACCTTGCCGTCGTCCCAGACCTCGAAGTGCACATGGGCGCCGGTGGAGCGGCCCGTCGAGCCGGCCCGGGCCACCACCTGCCCTGCCCGGACCAGGTCGCCGACGTGCACGACCAGCCGCGAGTTGTGCGCGTAGCGGGTCACGTAACCGTTGCCATGGTCGATCTCGACCACGTTGCCGTAGCCGGAGCGGACGCCGGCATAGCTGACCACGCCGTCGGCGACGGCGGTCACCGGATCGCCGACGCGGGCGTGGAAGTCCAGGCCCTTGTGGTATTCGCCGCCGCGGCCGAACGGATCGGCGCGCCGGCCGAAGCCGGAGGTGATGTAGCTGTTGGCGATCGGGCTGCGCGAGGGGGTCGCGGCCCGCTCGAGGCGGCGGTTGAACAGCAGCGACTCGAGCACCGACAACTGCGCGCCCGACGCCCGGAACTGCGCGTCGAGCCGGTCCATGCCGGCGCGCAGCTCGGCCGGCGGCATGTCGCTGGCCGCTCCTGCGCCACCGACGCCGACCGGCGCGTCGAAGTCGAACTCGCCGTCGTCGAACTTGCCGGCCTGCGCCAGGCGTTGGCCCAGCGCGTTGAGGCGGTTGGCCTGCGCCTGCAGTTCGCCCAGGCGCGCGGCGAGGGCATTGACCTCGCGCTGGGCCTGGTCGCGTGTCTCGGCCAGCTGCGCCTCCTGCGCGGCGTTCTGTCCCTCCAGCCAGGCCAGGCGCGCGCCGGCGGCGCCGGTGCGCAGCCCCGCGCCGAGCGCGACGCCGGCGGCCAGGAGCAGGACGAGCGCGAGACCCGGACGCCGGACGGCGCACTCGGTCGCGTGGCGCGCGGCTTCGCGGCAGCGCATCCGCAGGTGTCCGACGATCTTGTTGTGTAGAGTCATGCGATGCCTCGTTCCCTTCCAGGCGGCTCCGTTCCGGACGGGCCGCGCCCGGGCAAGCCGCGCGAAGCGCTCGATGCGCTCTTCGCGGCGGGCCATGCCGATCCGCTGCGCCGCGCCTTGTGGCTCGACGCGCTGGAACAGCGATTGCGTCCCCACCTGCCCCCCGCCCTGGCCGCGCACGCGAGGTTCGCGAACGTGGACGGCGGCAAGCTGGTGTTCCTCGTCGATTCGCCGGTCTGGAAGGCGCGCCTGCGCCTGGCCTCGGCCGAACTCCTCGACGCAGCCCGTTCCGTCGGGCTGCAATGCGGCGAGGTGGTGGTGAAGGTCGCCACGACGCCACTGGAGCCGGCTCCGCCGGCGGCCCGCCGCCCCGTTCCGCTGTCGGCGGCCACGCGCGAAGCGCTGGAGGCGGCCCTGGCATCGCTGAAGGACGACGGATCCTGATGGCCGCCTTGCGCCGCGTTCGACGTTGGCGCGCGGGCGACCGGGGGGCATCGTAACCGTCGAGGCCATGTGAAAAGTTAAGCCCCGGGGCCGATTCGTTCGTTTTTTGTTAAGAAAATGAACGACTTGCTATAGCTGTAGAGCCGACCCATGGTCGGCTGGCTTCGGCCAGGCAAGAAAAAGCCGACCATGGGTCGGCTCTGCAGGCGGGGTCAGGCGGCGACGGGGGCCAGGCCGTAGGCGGGCGGCGCCGCCGCAGCATCGGGGAAGGTGACTTCTTCCCAGGCGCCCTGCTCGGCGAGCAGGGCGCGGACCAGCCGGTTGTTCAGGGCATGGCCCGACTTGCGCGCCTCGTAGGCGCCGATGATCGGGTGTCCGGCGAGGTACAGGTCGCCCACCGCGTCGAGGATCTTGTGGCGCACGAACTCGTCGGCGTAGCGCAGGCCGTCGTCGTTCAGCACCCGGAACTCGTCGAGCACGATCGCGTTGTCCATCGAGCCGCCGAGGCCGAGGTTGCGCTCGCGCATGAACTCCAGGTCGCGCATGAAGCCGAAGGTGCGGGCCCGGCTCACTTCGCGGATGTAGGCCTCGCTCGAGAACTCCACGACCGCGCGCGACTGCTGCGACGGAATCGCCGGATGGTCGAATTCCACGGTGAAATCGAGGCGGAAGCCGTCGTGCGGCACGAAGCGCGCGACCTTGTCGCCATCGCGCACTTCGACCGGCCGCGTGATCCGGATGAAGCGCTTCGGCGCCCCCTGCTCGACGATGCCGGCGGACTGCAGCAGGAACACGAACGGTCCGGCCGAGCCGTCCATGATCGGCACTTCGGGCGCGGACAGGTCGATCCAGGCGTTGTCGATGCCCAGGCCGGCGAGCGCCGACATCAGGTGCTCGACGGTGAGGACCTTGCCCGCGCCCTGCGACAGGCCGGTGCAGAGCATCGTCTCGGTCACGAGGGCCGCGCTCGCCGGGATCTCGACCGCCGGCTCCAGGTCGGTGCGGCGGAACACGATGCCCGTGTCCACGGCCGCCGGGCGCAGGGTCAGGTAGACCTTCTCGCCGCTGTGCAGCCCCACGCCGGTGGCGCGGATGACGTTCTTGAGGGTGCGCTGGGCGAGCATGGCGACCGTGAAGATTACCACTGCAACCTGAACGGCGGGGTCCCCGTAGAGCCGACCCATGGTCGGCTCCGAACCCGGGGAGCCGACCATGGGTCGGCTCTACCGTGCAGCGTCTCAGTCGGCCTGGCGGCGCAGGAACGCCGGGATGTCCAGGTAGCTGCTGTCGTTGCCGAAGTCGGCCACTTCCGGCTTCGCCGCTTCCGCGGCGCCGCCGCTCCGGCCGCGCAGCGCCGAGGCGATGCCGTTGCCGGGGGTGTACGGGTCGGCGACCTCGTCGATCAGCATGCCGGTGGTGCCGTCGCGCTTGCCCTGGTTGTGGATCAGCTGCACCTGCGGGCGGCGCTGCTCGCGCTCGGGGCGGCTGTAGCCGAAGTCGTCGCGCGGCAGCGGCTGGCGGGCGACCGACCGGTTGAGGCCGGTGGCGACCACGGTGACGCGCACGTCGTCCTGCATCTCCGGGTCGAGCACGGTGCCGATGACGACGGTCGCGTCTTCCGAGGCGAAGCCTTCGATCGTGCGGCCGACTTCGTCGAACTCGGCCATCGTGAAGTCCGGACCGGCGGTGATGTTGACCAGGATGCCGTTGGCGCCGGACAGGTTGACGTCGTCGAGCAGCGGGTTCTGGATCGCCGCCTCGGCCGCCGCCTGCGCGCGGTCGTCGCCGCGGGCGTGGCCGGTGCCCATCATCGCCAGGCCCATCTCCGACATCACGGTGCGCACGTCGGCGAAGTCGACGTTGATCAGGCCGGGGCGCACGATCAGGTCGGCGATGCCCTGCACCGCGCCGAGCAGCACGTCGTTGGCGGCGCGGAAGGCCTGGATCATCGTCGCGTTGCGGCCGAGCACGGTGATCAGCTTCTCGTTCGGGATCGTGATCAGCGAGTCGCAGTGCTGCGACAGCTCGTCGATGCCCTTGAGCGCCACCTGCATGCGGCGGCGACCCTCGAACGGGAACGGCTTGGTGACCACGGCCACGGTCAGGATGCCCATCTCCTTGGCCAGCTGCGCCACGACCGGCGCCGCGCCGGTGCCGGTGCCGCCGCCCATGCCCGCGGTGATGAACACCATGTCGGCGCCCTGCAGCGCGTCCATGATCCGCTCGCGGTCCTCGAGCGCGGCCTGGCGGCCCACTTCGGGGTTCGCGCCGGCGCCCAGGCCCTTGGTGACGTTGCTGCCCAGCTGCAACTGCAGCTTGGCGCCGCAGTTCTTGATCGCCTGCGCGTCGGTGTTGGCGGTGATGAACTCCACGCCGTCCACGCTGCCGCTGACCATGTGCGCGACCGCGTTGCCGCCGCCGCCGCCCACGCCGACCACCTTGATGACCGCGTTCGGGGCCATCTTCTCAACCAGTTCGAAATGCGCCATGACCATGTCCTCTCATTTGTTATGAATTGCTGATTGCGAATCGGGTGCCGCGTTGCTTTCGTTTTCGTCGTCGTCGGGTGGATCCGTGCGGGCGGGAGGGCGTCATCAGAATTCCCCCCGGTACCAGTTCTTCAGCTTGGAAAGGAACGTGCCGGCACGCCCCGTGCCGCGCAGCGCGGGGCGCCGCGGGTGCTCGATCTGGCTGCCCATCAACAGCAGGCCCACGCCGGTGGCGTGGACGGGGTTGTTCACCACTTCGCCCAGGCCGGTGACGTGCTGGGGGATGCCCACGCGCACCGGCATCTGCAGCATCTCCTCGGCGAGCTCGACCACGCCTTCCATCTTCGAGGCGCCGCCGGTGAGCACCATGCCGGCGCGCACCAGTTCCTCGAAGCCGGAGCGGCGCAGTTCGGCCTGCACCATCTCGAAGATCTCCTCGTAGCGGCCCTGCACGGCCTGCGCCAGCGAATGGCGCGGCAGGCGGCGCGGCGGGCGGTCGCCGACGCTCGGGACCTGGATCGATTCCTCGGCGGTGGCCAGCTGCGCGAGCGCGCAGGCGTAGCGCACCTTGATCTGCTCGGCTTCCGGCGTGGGCGTGCGCAGCATGTGCGCGATGTCGCTGGTGACGTGGTCGCCGGCGATCGGCAGCGAGGCGGTGTGGCTGATCGCGCCCTGCACGAACACCGCGATGTCGGTGGTGCCGGCGCCGATGTCCACCAGCACCACGCCGAGCTCGCGCTCGTCGGCGGTCAGCACCGCGACCGCGGAGGCCAGCGACGACAGCACCAGGTCGTCGACCTGCAGGCCGCAGCGCTGCACGCACTTGGTGATGTTGGCGGCGGCCGACTGCGCGCAGACCACGAGGTGCGCATGCACTTCCAGGCGCACGCCGTTCATGCCGACCGGGTTGCGGATGCCGTCCTGCGAGTCGTCGAGCACGTACTCGCGCGGGATCGCGTGCAGGATGCGCTGGTCGGCCGGGATCGCGACCGCCTTCGCGGCTTCGAGCACGCGGTCCAGGTCCGCCCACGTGACCTCGCCGTCGCGGATCGGCACGATGCCGGGCGAATTGCGGCACTGCACGTGGTTGCCGGAGATCGACGCGTACACCGAACTGATCTCGCAGCCGGCCATCAGCTCGGCTTCCTCGACCGCGCGCTGGATCGACTGCACGGTCGACTCGATGTCGACGACGACGCCGCGCTTGAGGCCGCGCGATTCGTGCGAGCCGATGCCGATCACCTCGATCGGGTTGCCGGGGGAGTACTCGCCGACCAGCGCCACCACCTTGGAGGTGCCGATGTCGAGACCCACGATCAGTGCCTTGTCGCCTTTGCGGTTCATGTGCCTGTTGCCTGTGCCTGTGCGGTCGCCGGGGCGGCGGTCGCGTCGCCCCAGGTCAATGCGAAACCGTTGGTGTAGCGGAGGTCGGCGCGACGCAGCACTGCACCGCCGCGCTGCGCCAGCACCTGCGGCAGCAGCCGTGCGAAGCGGGCCATGCGCGAATGCGCCTCGCGGCTGCCGACCAGCACGTCGACGCCGTTGGAGAGCTGCAGCGACCAGCTGCCGCGCCGGTCGAGCGCGAGCGTGCGGACGTCGAGGCCGGCGCCGGCGAAGAGGTCGCGCGATTCGCCGTAGAGGGCCATCACCTCGGCTTCGTGCCCCGGCGGGCCGTCGAGCAGCGGCAGCGACTTCGGCACCGACACGCCCTTCGCGGCGAACAGCCGGCCATCCTCGGAGAGCAGGCGTTCGCCGCCCCAGCGCGCGAACGGGCGGTGCTCGACCACGCGCACCTCGAGCACGTCCGGCCAGCGCTTGCGCACTTCGGCGTGGTCCACCCACGGCAGGCGCGCGACCGCGGCCTGCGCGTCGTCCAGGCGCACCGCGAAGAAACCGCGCCGCGCGTACGGCAACAGCGTCTTCTGCAGCTGCGCGGGGTCGACGCGCTCGAGCCTGCCCTCCACCCGCAGCGTGCGCAGCGGCCAGCGCTGCGCGCCGGCCCAGCCGTTGACGACGGCCACGACCGGCAGCACCACCAGCGCGACCGCCAACGTCCACGCGGCGATCCGCAGGACGGCGCCGTCGAAGGTGCGGCCGTCGGCGGGCGCGCTCATCGCGTCGCCTCCGCGGGCATGCTCGTTTCCAGGATCCGCCAGCACACGTCCTCGAACGACAGGCCGAATGCGGCGGCGGACTTGGGCATCAGCGAGTGGCTGGTCATGCCCGGCGCGGTGTTCGCCTCGAGCAGCCAGTTGCCCCCGGCCCGGTCGCGCATGAAGTCCACGCGCGCCCAGCCGCGCAGGTCGAGGGCGGCGAACGCGCGCTCGGCCTGGTCGCGGGCCTCGGCCTCCCCGGCCTCGTCCAGGCCCGGGCAGATGTACTGGGTGTCGTCCGCCAGGTACTTGGCGTTGTAGTCGTACCACGCGCCCTTCGGCACGATCCGCACCGTCGCCAGCGCGCGGCCGTCGAGCACGCCGATGGTGTATTCGTCGCCCTCGATCAGCTGCTCGACGAGCAGTTCGCCGGGGTAGCGCGCGGCCAGCTCCACCGCGGCGTCCAGGTCGCCCTCGCCGAACACGCGGCTCACGCCGACGCTCGAACCCTCGCCCGAGGGCTTCACGATCACCGGCAGGCCGAGCTCGCGCACCGCCGCGTGCACGTCGCCGCCGCGCGGCAAGCGCACGTAGCGCGGCGTCGGCAGGCCCAGCGCCAGCCACACCTGCTTGCTGCGGATCTTGTCCATCGCCAGCGCGCTGCCGAGGACGGCCGAGCCGGTGTACGGCACGCCGAGCGCCTCGAGCAGCCCTTGCAGGGTGCCGTCCTCGCCGCCGCCCTTGTTGCCGTGGAGGATGTTGAAGACGCGGTCGAAATGCTTGGCCTGCAGCTCGCGCAGCAGGTTGGGGATTCCGTCCACGGCGTCGGCGCGGATGCCGCGCGCGCGCAATGCGGCGAGCACGTTGCGGCCGGAGTCGAGCGACACCTCGCGCTCGGCGCTGGTGCCGCCCATCAGCACGGCGACGTGGCCGAACGCGGCCGGATCCTAGAACCGCTGCGGCGGCAGGATGCCGCTCATGGTGGTGCCGGCGT
>DASTWT010000094.1:0-2580 GCA_035765815.1 Luteimonas sp.
AGCGATCTCCGCGCCCATCGCCTGCAGCTCGGCGTAGTGCGAGTCGGCCGGGTCGTCGCAGGCCTGGAACACGATCGCGTCCGGCGCGGCGAAGCGGGCGAGGGTGTCCACGTGCGCGTCGGTGTCGTCGCCCTCGAGGTAGCCGTGGTCCAGCCACAGCACGCGATCCTGGTGCAGCCAGCCGGCGAGGCGCCGCGACAGGGTGTCGCGGTCCAGGCCCGGGTGGCGCTCGTGCAGGCACTGCCAGGTGGTCAGCAGCGTGCCCGCGCCGTCGGCGTCGATGGCGCCGCCTTCCAGAGCAAAATCAATGGATTGGCGATCACTCATGAGGAAGGTTCCAGCTTCGTGCAGGCGTTCCACCAACAGGTCGTCCTGCTCGGCGCCGAACTTGCCGCCCCATCCGGTGAAGCGGAAATCCAGCAGCCGGAACCTGCCGGAAGACGCGTCGCGCAGGGTGATCGGGCCGCTGTCGCGCAGCCAGGTGTCGTCGTAGGCGACCGGCAGGAAGCGGACCCGCGCCATGTCGATCCGCGCCGACGACAGCCGTGCCCGCGCGTAGGCCTCGACATCGTCGTCGGCCACGCACAGCAGGACCGGCTCGAAGCGGGTGATCGCCGCGATCAGCGCGATGAAGGTCTCCTCGACGTCTCCCAGGCGCTCGGCCCAGTCGGTGCCGGCGTGCGGCCACGCGAGGAGGATGGCGGACTGGGGTTCCCACTCCGCCGGCAGGCGCAACGTGTGTCCGGTCATCGGATGGCGGGTTTCGGCCCGATCTCGTCGGGCGAGGCCTGGTTGGCGACGGCGTCGATCACCCGGCTCTTCTCGAAGTAGACGGTGAAGGCGGGGTAGCGCCAGCGGTTGATGGTCGGCCAGGCCCGCTTCTGGCCGCCGCGCGGATCCATCCGGTAGGCCGGGGCGCCGTAGCGGGCTTCGACCTGGGCCATGGTCGCGCCGCGCGCGGGCAGCGCGGCGCTGTTTTCCATCTGGACGCGGTCGACGAGCAGGACGTCGCCCTGCGTCTCGACGGTGTTCACCACGGTGGATTGGGCGCCGGCGGCGAACGGCGCGGCGGCGAGCGCGAGCATCAGGGCGTTGCGGAAGCGGAGCATGGTCGACCTCCCTGCGAAGTTCCCGGATTGTAGGGCCGCGCCAGGGTCGGCCGCGTAGAGGCGGGCATCACGAAAAAGAGAAAAGGCCGCGTTTCCGCGGCCTTGGTCGAGCAGCCGACCATGGGTCGGCCCTGCACGTGCCTCAGCGCTGGCGCGCCTTGAAACGCGGGTTCGACTTGCAGATCACGAAGACCTTGCCGCGGCGGCGGACCACCTTGCAGTCGCGGTGGCGGGTCTTCGCCGACTTCAGGGAGGACAGGACCTTCATGGAAAACCTCGGCAAATACGTAAGGGTGTTGGGGAAAGCGCGGCGCCCTGGGGCGCCCGCGCACGGAAGCCCGCCATTCTAGCGGTCTTTTCCCCGTTCGTTCAAGTGCTTGCGGCGGCGGCGGCCGGGCCGCGGGTACAATGCCGGCATGGCATCCGACGACAGCATTCCCGTCCTCACCATCGACGGCCCCTCGGGCTCGGGCAAGGGCACCATCAGCCGCCTCGTGGCCCAGCGCCTGGGGTGGCATTACCTGGATTCGGGCGCGCTGTACCGGGCGGTGGGCGTGGCGGCCGGCTGGGCCGACCTCGACCTGGACGACGCCGGGGCCTTGGTCCGCTGTGCCTTCGACACCGAGATCGCCTTCCGCGAGGCCGCCGACGACGAGCTCCGGGTCCTGGTGAACGGCCACGACGCCACCGATGAACTGCGGACCGAGACCGCCGGCGCGGCCGCCTCGGCCATCGCCGCCATCCCCGAGGTCCGGGCGGCGCTCAAGGACCGGCAGCGCGCCTTCCGCCAGGCGCCGGGCCTGGTGGCCGACGGCCGGGACATGGGCACGGTGATCTTCCCCGACGCCACCTGGAAGGTGTTCCTGACCGCCAGTGCCGAGGAAAGGGCCGAAAGGCGCTATAAGCAGTTGAAGGAAAAAGGGGTTTCCGTTACATTGGCGGGTCTGCTGCGGGAGATCCTGGCCCGCGACGCCCGCGACGCCAGCCGCGCGGTGGCTCCGCTGCGACCGGCCGACGACGCCGAGCGCATCGACACCACCGGGTTGCCGATCGACGCGGTCGTCGAGCGGGTGCTGGCGCTGGTCCACCGCTGAGCGGTGCGGCCGGCCCGGCGGGGCCTTCACGCAGCAGGCGACGACCGTCCGCGGGCCACGAGGCGCGCGGGCGCCTTTCCACGCCGTGAGAACACGGCACCAACCACATGGCGAGTGCAATCCCGCACGAGCCCACAGAGAACAACATGTCCGTAGCTACCGAATCCTTCGCTGAACTGTTCGAACAGAGCCAGGCCCACCTCGCCAAGCTCAAGCCCGGTGCGATCGTCACCGGCACCGTCGTCGACGTCCGTTCCGACGTGGTCGTCATCAACGCCGGCCTGAAGTCCGAGGGCATCGTCCCGATCGAGCAGTTCCGCAACGACGCCGGCGAGATCGACGTGGGCATCGGCGACACCGTCAAGGTGGCGCTGGAC
>DASTWT010000095.1:0-4864 GCA_035765815.1 Luteimonas sp.
CGTCGAGCTCGTCGACCAGGGCGCGCGCGACATGGGCTTCGCCGACGCCGGCGAGGCCTGGCGCGCCGGCTACGACATGCCGCCGGCGCAACTGGCCGCGGAAACCGACCGCCTGTGGGGCCAGGTCAAGCCGCTGTACGAGCAGCTGCACTGCTACGCCCGCGCCCGCCTGCAGGCGCACTACGGCGTCGAGCGCGGCGCGTTGCCCGGCGGCCTGCTGCCCGCGCACCTGCTGGGCAACATGTGGCAGCAGGACTGGAGCAACCTCTGGGACCTGCTGGCGCCCTACGCCGACGCCGCCGACCTCGACGTGACCGCGGCGCTGCAGGCGCGCTTCCGCGAGGACCGCGACGCCGCGCTCGCCGACGCCGGCGAACACCCGACGCCGGAGGCCGTCGCGGAGGCGCTGCGGACCGCGCGGCTCGACAGCGCGCTGCGGATGGCGAAGCGCGCCGAGTCCTTCTACACCTCGCTGGGCATGCCCGCCCTGCCCGACAGCTACTGGCAGCGCTCCCAGTTCATCAAGCCGCGCGACCGCGACGTGGTCTGCCACGCCAGCGCGTGGGACATGGACATGCGCGGCGACGTGCGCACCAAGACCTGTACCGGCCCGACCGAGGAAGACCTCACCACGCTCTACCACGAGCTGGGGCACGTGTACTACGCGCTGGCGTACGAGAAGCTGCCGCCGATCTTCCAGGACGGCGCGAACGACGGCTTCCACGAGGCGATCGGCGACACGATCGTGCTGTCGATGACGCCGGCCTACCTGCATTCGATCGGCCTGGCCGGCGAACCCGGGCGCTCGCACGAGGCGCTGGTCGACGCGCAGATGCGGATGGCGCTGGCGAAGGTGGCCTTCCTGCCGTTCGGGCTGATGATCGACCGCTGGCGCTGGGGCGTGTTCGACGGCTCGATCCCGCCGTCGAAGTACAACCAGGCGTGGTGGCGGCTGAAGGCGCGCTACCAGGGCGTGGCGCCGGTCGGGGCGCGCGGCGAGGACCAGTTCGACCCGGGCGCGAAATACCACGTGGCGGCGAACACGCCGTACACCCGCTATTTCCTCGCCGACATCCTGCAGTTCCAGTTCTACAAGGCGCTGTGCGACGCGGCCGGCTTCAAGGGCCCGCTGTACGAATGCGACTTCCACGGCAACGCCGCCGCGGGCCGCAAGTACCGCGAGATGCTCGCCGCGGGCGCGAGCCGGCCCTGGCAGGAGACGCTGCGTCAGTTCGCGGGCACGGACCGCATGGACGCCTCGGCGCTGCTGGAGTACTTCGCCCCGCTGCGCGCGTGGCTCGCGGAGGAGAACGCCGGCCGCGCCTGCGGGTGGACCGAGCCATCGGCACTTGCCAGCGGCGGCGAATCGCGATTAGGGTCCGGCGACGTCAAGCAAAGACAAGGGGATAGGGAGTGAAGCATCGCAACATCGCATTGAAGTCGGTGCTGCTCGCCGCCGCCATCGGCTGCGCCGGGCTCGCCTCCGCGCAATCGACCGACGGCACGATCAGCGGCGAAGCGCTCGAAGGCCAGACCATCGTCCTCCGCGGCGACATGGGCGTCACCCGCGAGATCAAGATCGACAAGAGCGGCAAGTTCAGCGTCCGCCACCTGCCGGTGGGGACCTACGAGGTCCTCCGCGTCTCCCCCGACGGCAGCGTGCAGTCGCAGACCGCCACCGTCCTGGTCAACCGCACGACCAAGATCAAGTAGGGCCGGCGGGCGCCGATCGACGATGGACCTCTCGGCGCAATCCCCCTCCACCGCCACCGCGCTGCCCGCGCGCTGGTACTGCGACCCCTCGACCGTGGCGCTCGAGCGCGCCGCGATCTTCGGCCGCGCCTGGCACCTGCTCGGCCACGCGAGCCGCCTGCGCGGCCCGGGCGACCACGTCGTCGCGGACTGCGGCGGGCTGCCGGTGATCGCGGTGCGCGGCGCGGACGGCGTGGTGCGCGCCTTCCACAACGTCTGCCGCCACCGCGCCGGCCCGATCGCGCAATGCGACGGCCTGGCGGCGAAGTCGCTGCGCTGCCGCTACCACGGCTGGACCTACGCGCTCGACGGGCAGCTGAAGTCCGCGCCGGAGATGCAGTCGGCCGAAGCCTTCGACGTCGCCGCCGTGCGCCTGCCGGAACTGGCGGTGCGCGAATGGCAGGGACTGGTGTTCGGCGCCGTCGACCCGCAGCGCGCGATGCCGTTCGAGCAGCTCGTCGCCGGCATCGACGCGCGCATCGGCGCGACGCGCGGCCTCGCCGGCTACGGCCACCACCGCCACGTCGCCTACGACATCGCCTGCAACTGGAAGGCCTACGTCGACAACTACCTCGAGGGCTACCACGTGCCGCACGTGCACCCCGCCCTCAACCGCATGCTCGATTACCGCAGCTATCGCACCGAGCTCGCGCAGTGGCACTCGCTGCAGTGGAGCCCGCTCGAGAGCGACCCGGCGCTGTACGGCGACGGCGAGGCGCTCTACTACTGGCTGTGGCCGAACACGACGCTCAACATCCTGCCGGGGCGCCTGCAGACCAACCGCGTGGTGCCGCTGGCGGTGGATCGCTGCCGCGTGGAATTCGACTTCTACTACCCCGTCGGCGAAGGCGACGACGACGGCGGACTGCGCGCGCGCCGCGACGCCGACCGCGACTTCAGCGACGCGGTCCAGCTCGAGGACCTGCGCATCTGCGAGGACGTCCAGCGCGGCCTTGCCTCGGGTTCCTACGTCGCCGGGCGGCTGAACCCCCTGCGCGAAACCGGCGTGTTCCACTTCCAGGAACTGCTGCGCGCGGCCTACCGGGACGCGCTCGCGTGAGCGCGGCGCCGGGCGGCGAGCCCTCGGCGGCCCGCGCCGCGCGACCGCTCGGCCTGTGGATGGCGACCGCGCTGGTCGTCGGCAGCATGATCGGCAGCGGCGTGTTCCTGCTGCCCGCCTCGCTCGCGCCCTACGGCGCCGCGAGCCTCGTCGGCTGGGGCATCACCCTGTGCGGCGCGCTGCTGCTCGCCTCGACCTTCGCCCGGCTGGCGGTGCGCTGGCCGTGCACCGGCGGGCCGTACGCGTACGCGCGGCAGGCCTTCGGCGACGGCGCCGGCTTCGCGATCGCCTGGAGCTACTGGATCTCGATCTGGTCGGGACTGGCCGCGATCGCCGTCGGCTTCGCCGGCAGCATCGGCGCGATCTTCCCCGCGCTCACGGCCACGCCTGCGCGCGGCGCGGCGTGCGCGCTCGCCGCGCTGTGGGCCTGCGCCGCGGTCAACATCGCCGGCCTGCGCGAAGCGGGGCGGATGCAGGTCGTGGTGACCGCGCTGAAACTGCTGCCGCTGCTGCTGTTCGGGCTGCTGGCGCTGTGGTTCGTCGACGCGCGCGCGTACCGCCCGTTCAACCCCGGCACGGCGACGCTGCCGCAAGTGGCGCAGGCGACGGTGATCCTGACGATGTGGGCGTTCGCCGGGCTCGAGGCGGCGACGGTGCCGGCCGCGGCGATCCGCGACGCGGAGCGCACGATCCCGCGCGCGACGCTGCTCGGCACGCTGCTCGCGGGCGGCGCGACGATCCTCGCGTGCACCGTCGTCATCGGCCTCGTGCCGACCGGGGTGCTCGCGGCCTCGCCGGCGCCGGTGGCCGAAGCCGCCGGCCGGCTGTGGGGACCGGCGGCGGCGCTCGGCGTGGCCGCGCTCGCGGCGGTCTCGACCTTCGGCGCGGTGAACGGCTGGGTCCTGGTCTGCGCCCAGGTGCCGCTCGCGGCCGCCAACGACGGCCTGTTCCCGCGCCGCTTCGCGCGGGTGGACGGCAACGGCACGCCGGTGTTCGGCGTCGTCGTCGGCACCGCGCTGGCCAGCGCGATGGTGATCGCCAACTACAGCCGCTCGCTGGTGCAGCTGTTCACGTTCGTGCTGCTGCTGGCGACGGCCGCGATCCTGCTGCCCTACGCGGCGAGCAGCGCGGCGTGGCTGCGTTGCGGGGGGCGCGAAGGCCGCGTCGTCGCCCTGCTCGCGCTGGCGTACAGCCTGTACGCCATCCTCGGCGCCGGCGCCGAGGCGCTGGCGTGGGGCGCGGTGCTGCTGCTCGCCGGGGTGCCGGTGTACGCGTGGATGCGGCGCGCGCGCGGCAGCGCGCCGGTCGCGGCGCCGTAGCGCGTCAGAGCCGGTCGGTCGGCTCCAGCGCGGCCGCCAGCTCCGGATCGCCCGCCGGCAGGCGCGCGCCGGCATGCATCTCCCAGCGCCAGATCGCCCAGGCCAGGAACGCGAACGCCGCGGCGCCGAGCGCGAGGTGCAGGCTGTCGCCGCTGAGCAGCGGCGACAGCAGCCCCGCGATCACGGCGTTGCACACCAGCCCGGTGAACGCCTGCAGCGACGACGCGCTGCCGCGCATGCGCGGGTACATGTCGAGGATCGCGAGCGTCAGGATCGGGAACACCAGCGCGATGCCGAAGGCGTTGAGCATCATCGGCAGTACCGCCCACGGCACTTCCAGCGACGGCGCGAAGGCGTTGACGGCGACGTTGGCCGCCATCGCCACGCCGCAGCAGGCGAAGCCGATGCGCGTCTGCGCGGCGCCGCCGACGCGGCCGGCCATGCGCCCCGACACCAGCGCGCCGAGCATCATCCCGCTGATCATCGGCACGAAGAACCAGGCGAACTCGTGCTCGCCCAGGTGCTGGCCGTGGCGCCGCAGCAGTTGCAGCACGAACGCCGGCGCCGAGGCGATGTACAGGAACAGCGCGCCGAAGTTGAAGGTGCCGGCCGCGGCCAGGCGCTGGAAGCGCGGGTTGACGAAGATGCCGGCGTAGTCGCGCAGCAGCGCGCGCGGCGACGGCGCCAGGCGCGCCGGCTTCGGGTGCGTTTCCGGCAGCGCGATCCAGGTGGC
>DASTWT010000096.1:0-2745 GCA_035765815.1 Luteimonas sp.
GCGCCGGTGGCGACGATCGCGCCGTTCCGGCTGCAGAAGCGCCCGGTCACGAACGCGGAGTTCCTCGCGTTCGTGAAGGCGCACCCGCAGTGGCAGCGCGATCGCGCGCCACGCGTGCTCGCGGATGCGCGCTACCTCCAGCACTGGGGCGGCCCGCTCTCGCTGGGCGACGCCGGTCCGCAGCAGCCGGTGGTGAACGTGAGCTGGTTCGCGGCCGACGCGTACTGCGAGGCGCAGGGCGCGCGGCTGCCCACCTGGAACGAATGGGAGTACGCCGCTGCCGCCGACGAGACCCGCCGCGACGCGCGCAAGGATCCGGCGTGGCGCGAGCGCATCCTCGGCTGGTATTCGCGCCCTTCGACCGGCCCGCTGCCGCGCGCCGGCCTGCAGGCGCCCAACGCCTACGGCGTGCAGGACCTGCACGGGCTCGTGTGGGAATGGACCGACGATTTCTCCTCGCTGCTCGTCGACCCGGAATCGCGCAACCAGGGCGACCCGGACAAGGCGAAGTTCTGCGGCGCGGGCGCCCTGTCGATGGACGATCGCGACAACTATGCGGTGCTGATGCGCGTGGCGATGCTGTCCTCGCTGTCGGCGCACGACACCACCGCCAACCTCGGATTCCGATGCGCCAGGAGCGCAAAAAAACGATGAAACTGCTTCCGATGTTCGCCCTCTCGCTTGCGGTGGCATTGCTCCCCGTAGAGCCGAGCCATGCTCGGCTCAATGCCGCCTCGACGGCCGGCGCTCGAGCCGGGACGCAAGCCGACCATGGGTCGGCTCTACCCTCCGATTCGGTGTACCAGCTGCCGCTGGTGCTCACCGACCAGGACGGCAAGGCGCGCGACTGGCGCGAACGGCGCGGCAAGCCGCAGCTGGTGGCGATGTTCTATTCCAGCTGCCGCTACATCTGCCCGCTGATCATCGAGGGCGGCAAGGCGGTGCAGCGCCAGCTCGACCCGGCGCAGCGCGCGAAACTCGGGGTGCTGTACATCAGCATGGACCCGGCGCGCGACACGCCCGCGCGGCTGGCGGAGGTGGTGCGCGAGCGGCGCATCGGCGACGCGGGGTGGACGCTGGCGTCGCCGCGGCCGGCGGACGTGCGCGCCGTCGCGGGCGTGCTCGACATCAAATACCGGCAGCTGTCCGACGGCGAGTTCAACCACACCAGCGCGCTGATCCTGCTCGACGCGAACGGCCGCATCGTCGCCCGCACCGAGAAGATCGGCAGCGACGTCGACCCCGCCTTCGTCGCCGCCGTCAAAGCCGTCCTCTAAAAATGGGGACGGAGGTAGTTAATTTTGGGACAGGGTGTTTTCCGAACGCTCCGTCCCAAAATTAACTACCTCCGTCCCCTTTTTTCAGGCGATGCGGTCGGCGTTGGCCATGTAGGGGCGCAGGGCTTCGGGGACGGCGATGGAGCCGTCGGGCTGCTGGTAGTTTTCCATCACGGCGATCAGGGCGCGGCCGACGGCCACGCCGGAACCGTTGAGCGTGTGCACGAGCTCGGGCTTGCCGGTCTCGGGGTTGCGCCAGCGCGCCTGCATGCGCCGCGCCTGGAAGTCGCCGCAGTTGGAGCACGAGGAGATCTCGCGGTAGGTGCCCTGCGACGGCAGCCACACCTCGAGGTCGAAGGTCTTGCGCGCCGAGAAGCCCATGTCGCCGGTGCACAGCAGCACGCGCCGGTACGGCAGGCCGAGCTTCTCGAGCACGACTTCCGCGCAGCGGGTCATGCGCTCGTGCTCGGCGTCGGATGCGTCGGGCTTCGCGATCGAGACCAGCTCGACCTTCTCGAACTGGTGCTGGCGGATCATGCCGCGCGTGTCGCGGCCGTGGCTGCCGGCCTCGGCGCGGAAGCACATCGAATGCGCGGTCATGCGCAGCGGCAGCGCGGCGGCGTCGACGATCTCGTCGCGGACGATGTTGGTCAGCGGCACTTCCGACGTGGGAATGAGATAGCGTTTCGAGGCGTTCTCGCCCTCCCCGACCACGGTCGAGAACAGGTCGTCCTCGAACTTCGGCAGCTGGCCGGTGCCGCGCATCGACTCGGCATTCACCAGCAGTGGCACGTTGGTCTCGAGATAGCCGTGCTCGCCGGTGTGCAGGTCGAGCATGAACTGGGCGAGCGCGCGATGCAGCCGCGCCAGGCCGCCGCGCAGCACGGTGAAGCGCGCGCCCGAGAGCTTGGCCGCGGTTTCGCCGTCGAGCCAGCCGTTGCGCTCGCCGAGCGCGACGTGGTCGCGGACCTCGAAGTCGAACGTGCGCGGCGTGCCCCAGCGCTTCTGCTCGACGTTGGCGCCCTCGTCGGCGCCGGCGGGCACCGACGGATCCGGCAGGTTCGGGATGCCGAGCGCGATCGCCTCGAGCCGGCCGCGCACGTCCTCGAGCCGGGCCTCGGAGGCCTTCAGCTCGTCGCCGAAACCGGCGACTTCGGCCAGCAGCGCGGCCACGTCCTCGCCCTTCGCCTTGGCCTGGCCGATCGCCTTGCTGCGCGTGTTGCGCAGGTTCTGCAGTTCCTGGGTACGGACCTGGATCGCCTTGCGCTCGGCTTCCAGCGCCTCGAGCGCGGGCACGTCGAGCGCGAAGCCGCGGCTCGCGCGCAGGCGTTCGGCGGTCTCGGCGGCGTTGTTGCGGAGCAGGGCGGGATCGAGCATGGGTCGGCTGGAGGGCTGCAGGAAGCGGGATTATCGCGTGTTTCATGCGCCGTTGGCCCGGCCGGCCGCACCATCCGTGCCAGAATCCGGC
>DASTWT010000097.1:0-10529 GCA_035765815.1 Luteimonas sp.
GCCGCTGGTCGAGATGGAAAAGGGCATGGTCGTGCAGTCGGGCAACGACGCCGCGATCGCGCTGGCCGAGCACGTCGCCGGCAGCGAGCAGGCGTTCGCCTCGCTGATGAACGCGTACGCGCAGCGCATCGGCATGAAGAACTCGCACTTCGTGAACCCGCACGGCCTCTCCGCGGAAGGCCACTACTCGACCGCGCACGACCTCGCGCTGCTCGGGCGCGCGCTGATCCGCGACTTCCCGGTCGCGTATTCGTACAACAAGATCAAGGAATTCACGGTCGGCCCGATCACGCAGCCGAACCGCAACCTGCTGCTGTGGCGCGACCCGTCCGTCGACGGCATCAAGACCGGCCACACCTCGAACGCCGGCTACTGCCTGATGGCTTCGGCCAAGCGCGGCGACCAGCGCCTGATCGCGGTCGTGCTCGGCGACACCAGCGAGAACCAGCGCGCGGTCGACGCGCAGGCGCTGCTGAACTGGGGCTTCCGCTTCTACGAGACGCACGCGCTGTACGCCGCGGGCAGGGAAGTGGCGAAGCAGAAGGTGTGGAAGGGCGACGCCGACGTCGTGCGCCTGGGCGTCGCCCAGCCGCTGCTCGTCAGCCTGCCGCGCGGCAAGTACGCGCAGCTCAAGCCGTCGATGGACGTGCCGAAGCAGCTCGTCGCGCCGATCGCCAAGGGCCAGCAGATCGGCATGGTGAAGGTGTCGCTCGACGGCAAGGTGATCGCGCAGCGTCCGCTGGTCGCGCTCGAGGCGGTGCCCGAAGGCGGTTTCTTCAAGCGCTTGTGGGACGAGTTCTGGATGTGGTGGGACTCGGTGTAGTCCTACACGTACCGCCGCAGCACGAACGGCGCCGCCATCAGCGCGGCGCCGACCAGCACGATGGCCCAGGCGCTGGACACGAACCACGTGAAGGCGACGAGCCCCAGCCCGCACAGCAGCGCCGCCGGATCCCGCTGGCGCTTGCCGTAGACGAGGTAGCCGCCGCCGATCGCGCCGAACACGACTCCCCAGAGCAGGCTCGCGGTATCCATGCGCCCATGCTACAGCGGCCGCGCCGCGCCGGTTGGGATCGCCCCCGGCCGGCCCCATAATGGCTGCATGGACATCCATTCCGACAATCCGGAGCACGGCTTCCAGTTCCCGGGCGAGTTCGAGATCACCGCCATGGGCGCGGCCGGCAGCGGCCTGGAAGAGCAGATCCCGGCGCTGCTCGAGGCCGCGGGCCTGGCGGTGCTGCGCGAGACGGTGGCCCTGCGCGAATCCAGCGGCGGCAAGTTCGTGTCGGTGAAGCTCACGTTCCGCGCCGAGTCGCGCGAACAGTACGAAGTCGCGCACGCGGTGCTGCGCGACCACCCCGAGGTGAAGTGGACGCTGTGAGCTGCGCCGTTCCCGCGACGCTGGCCGCGCCCACGCGCGACTGCCTCGTCCGCGACCTGGGCCGCCAGGCCTACGAGCCGGTGTGGCGCGCGATGCAGGCCTTCACCGATGCGCGCGGCGACGACACGCCGGACGAATTGTGGCTGGTCGAGCACGACCCGGTGTTCACGCTCGGCCAGGCCGGCAAGCCCGAGCACGTGCTCGCGCCTGGCGACATCCCGGTGCTGCAGGTGGACCGCGGCGGCCAGGTGACGTACCACGGGCCGGGCCAGATCGTCGCCTATCCGCTGCTCGACCTGCGCCGGCTGAAGACCGGCGTGCGCGACTACGTCTGCCGGATCGAACAGGCCGTGATCGACACCCTGGGCGAATGGAACATCCGCGGTGAGCGCCGCGAAGGGGCGCCGGGGGTGTACGTGAACGGCGCCAAGGTCGCCGCGCTCGGGATCCGGGTGCGCCGCGGCTGCACCTTCCACGGCCTCGCGTTCAACATCGCGATGGACCTGGAGCCCTTCCGCCGCATCAACCCCTGCGGCTACGCCGGGCTGGAGGTCGTGTCCATGCTCGACCTCGGCGGCCCGGCCGGCCCGGAGGCCGTGAAACCCGTGCTGCTGGCCGCCCTGGCGCGGCAGTTCGGCCTGCGGCTGCAGGCCGCGGATGCGACAATGGCGGCATGAGCAGCGACGCCACGGCCCCCCGGTCCATCCCCATCGTCAGCCTGGAACCCGGCGCCCCGGCGCCGCTCGAACCGGGCGTGCGCCAGGTCGCGGGCGACAAGATCGCGCGCTCGCCGGTGCAGTTCGCCGACGCGCCGGTGCTGCGCAAGCCGTCGTGGATCCGCGTGCGCATCCCGTCCGGCAACTCGGTCGCGAAGCTGAAGGAGAAGCTGCGCGAGAACCGTCTCGTCACCGTGTGCGAGGAAGCCAGCTGCCCGAACATCCACGAATGCTTCGGCCACGGCACCGCGACCTTCATGATCCTCGGCGAGGTGTGCACGCGCCGCTGCAGCTTCTGCGACGTCGCCCACGGGCGCCCGAAGCCGCCGGACCCGGCCGAGCCGCTGCGCCTGGCGCAGACGGTGAAGGACATGGGCCTGAAGTACGTGGTCGTCACCAGCGTCGACCGCGACGACCTGCGCGACGGCGGCGCGGCGCACTTCGTCGATTGCATCACCGCGATCCGCGAGATGAGCCCCGGCACGAAGATCGAGATCCTCACGCCCGACTTCCGCGGCAAGGGCCGGATGGAGCGGGCGCTCGACATCCTCTCCGCGAACCCGCCCGACGTGTTCAACCACAACGTCGAGACCGTGCCCGATCTCTATCGGAACGTGAGGCCGGGCGCCGATTACCAGTGGTCGCTGACCCTGCTGCGCGAGTTCAAGGCGCGACACCCGGGCGTGCCGACCAAGTCCGGGATCATGCTCGGCCTTGGCGAGACGCTGGAGCAGGTCCACGGCACCCTGCGCGACCTGCGCGCCCACGGCGTGGACATGGTCACCATCGGCCAGTACCTGCAGCCCAGCGCCCACCACCATCCGGTGCTGCGCTACTGGACCCCGGAGGAATACGCGGCGCTGGAGGCGTTCGGCCTCGGTTTGGGTTTCGCTCACGTTGCGGCAGGCCCGCTCGTGCGATCCTCGTACCACGCCGATCGCCAGGCGGCCGAAGCCGCGCAACTTCCGGCACTGGCGGGTGGTCGAAGCTAGACCGACCCTGCCAGGCACCCGCCAGGCCCGGTCCCCTGGCAACCCACCTGCGGCGACCCCCGCCCGCGGAGCCCGAATGAAACTGCAACATGCCCTGCTGGCCCTCGCCCTCGCCGCCCCGGTGGCGCTGCTGGCGCGTCCCTTCGCCGACAACGGCACCGCCAGCGGTACGGCCGCCGCCGGTTCGGCCGCCACCGGCACGGCCGTCGGCGCCACCATCGCCGCCGGCCCCACCGCCGACCAGGCGACCACGGCGCGGCTCGTCTACGGCCTGCTCTCCGACAGTCGCTACGCCTACCGCCCGCGCGCGCTGGACGACGCGCTGTCGCAGGACATCTTCAAGCGTTACCTCGACGCGCTCGACCCGGGCAAGATGTTCTTCACCGCGGACGACGTGGCGAAGTTCTCCCGGTACAAGACGGCGCTGGACGACGCGATCAAGAGCGGCAAGCTCGATCCGGCGTACGCGATCTTCGCGATGTACAAGCAGCGCGTCGCCGAGCGCTCGGCGTATTCGCGCAACCTGCTCAAGCAGGACATCTTCGCCTTCACCGGCCACGACCGCTGGCAATACGACCGCGAGAAGGCGGCCTGGGCCGCGCCCACCGACCTCGACACGCTGTGGAAGCAGTCGGTGCGCAACGACTGGCTGCGCCTCAAGCTCGCCGGCAAGAAGCCCGACGAGATCCGCAAGACCCTGGACAAGCGCTACGCGACCCTGGCCAACTCGATCTCCGAGCTGGACTCCACGGATGCGTTCAGCAGCTTCCTCAACGCCTACACCGCGGCGATCGACCCGCACACCGACTACCTCGACCCGCGCTCGGCGGAACGCTTCAACCAGCAGATGTCGCTGTCGCTGGAAGGCATCGGCGCGCAGCTGCAGAAGCAGGACGACGTGACCGTGATCCGCGAGGTGCTGCCGGGCGGCCCCGCGATCAGGAGCGGCCAGCTCGAGGCCGGCGACCGCATCGTCGCCGTCGGCCAGGGCGCCGACTCGGCGGGCAACAGCCGGCCGATGGAGGACGTGATCGGCTGGCGGCTCGACGACGTGGTCGAGAAGATCAAGGGCCCGAAGGGCACCCAGGTGCGCCTCGACGTGATCCCGCCGGAAGCGGGCATGGACAGCAAGCCGCGCCGCGTCGTGCTCGTGCGCGACAAGATCAAGCTCACCGAGGACGCCGCCAAGGCGAAGGTCATCGACGTGCCCGCGCGCGGCGACCTGCCGGCGCGCCGCATCGGCGTGATCGAGCTGCCCGGCTTCTACCAGGACTTCAACGCGCGCCGCAGCAACGGCGCCGACGGCGACTACGCCTCCGCCAGCCGCGACGTCGCGCGCCTGCTCGCGCAGTTCCGCACCCAGGGCGTGGACGGCGTGGTCATGGACCTGCGCAACAACGGCGGCGGCTCGTTGAGCGAGGCGATCGAGCTCACCGGCCTGTTCATCGACAAGGGCCCGGTGGTGCAGGTGCGCGAATCCGGCGGCCGCGTCAGCGTCGAGGACGACGAGGACAGCGGTGTCGCGTGGGACGGCCCGCTGGCGGTGCTGGTCAACCGCGGCTCGGCTTCCGCCTCGGAGATCTTCGCCGGCGCGATCCAGGACTACGGCCGCGGCCTGATCGTGGGCGAGCCGACCTACGGCAAGGGCACCGTGCAGAACATGGTCGACCTCGACCGCTGGCCGGCGAACGAGAAGCCGCGCTTCGGCCAGGTCAAGCTGACCATCGCGCAGTTCTTCCTGCCCGGCGGCAGCAGCACCCAGAACAAGGGCGTGGTGCCGGACATCGCCTTCCCGGTGACGGTGGACGCGACCGAGTTCGGCGAGAGCACCGCCGACAACGCGCTGCCGTGGACCCGCATCGCCGCGGTCCCGCATACCCGCTACGGCAACTTCACCCCGCTGCTGGCCCAGCTCGACGCGCTGCACGACGCGCGCGTCGCGAAGAACAAGGAGTTCCAGTGGTGGTCGGAGGACGTGGCCCAGTTCCGCGCGCAGCGCGAGAAGGGCTACGTGTCGCTCAACGAGGCGGAGCGCCGCGCCGAGCGCGACGCCGACCTGCAGAAGCAGAACGACCGCCAGGCGCTGCGCAAGCAGCTGGGGCTGAAGCTCGATCCGCTGGCGACCGCCGACGACGACGACGGCCTGCAGGCCAACGAGCGCGACGTGGTCGCCGACGCCGCGCGCGAGAAGGCCGCGGAGGATCGCCCGGATCCGCTGCTGCGCGAGACCGCCGCGATCCTCGCCGACGCAACCGCGCTGCTGTCCGGCGACAAGCAGCTGGCCGCGACCGTGCTCCCGGAAACCGGCCGCGCGACGCACTGGGCCGAGTGACCGCGGCGCCGTAGCGCAGCGCCGCCGGCGGCGTACAATCGAAGGATTCCGACAGCGGGCGCCCAGTGGCGCCCGCTATCGTCTCCGCCTTCTGGAATCGCATCGGGAACCGGAATGAAAGCCGCCGTCGCGATCGCGCTCGCCGCGCTCTACCTCATCTGGGGTTCGACCTACCTCGGCATCCGCTTCGCGCTCGAGGGCGGGTGGCCGCCGCTGCTGATGGCCGGAAGCCGCTTCGTCGCCGCCGGCGGGCTGATGTACGCCGCGCTGCGCCTGCGCGGGGTGCCCGCGCCGACGCGCGCGCAGTGGCCGACGATCGCGGCGATGGGCGTGCTCCTGCTCGGGCTCGGCAACGGCATGGTGTGCGTCGCCGAACAGACCGTGCCGTCGGGCCTGGCCGCGGTGGCGGTCGCGTCGGCGCCGCTGTGGATGGCGCTGTTCGCCGCGCTGCGCGGCGACCGGCCCACGCGCATCGAATGCATCGGGCTCGCGATCGGTTTCGCCGGTGTCGTCTGGCTCAACGCTGGCGGCAGCCTGGCGGCGTCGAAAATCGGCCTCGTCGCCCTGGTCGTGGCGACGATCGCCTGGGCCTTCGGCTCGATCTGGAGCCGCGGCCGCGACCTGCCGTCGCCGTTCATGACCGCCGCGGCGCAGATGCTGGTCGGCGGCGTGGTCATGCTGGTCGCCGGCGGCCTGCTCGGCGAGCGCTTCCACGGCATGCCCACGATGAAGGGCTGGCTGTCGGTCGCCTACCTCGCGGGCTTCGGCTCGATCGTCGCGTTCAGCGCCTACATCTGGCTGCTGCACAACGTGCGCCCGGTGCTCGCCGGCAGCTACGCCTACGTCAACCCGGCGATCGCGGTGCTGCTCGGCGCATGGCTGGCGCACGAGCGCTTCGGCGCGAGCGAACTCGGCGCGATGGGCGTGATCCTGCTCGGCGTGGTCGCGATCACGCTGGCGAAGGCCGCGAAGGCGAAGCCGAAGGCGCAAGCCGCTGCTGCGGCCGCGACGACACCCGCTTCCGAAGGAGACGCCTGACCGTGGCCGCGGAACGCCTCGATCGCCGCGGCGTCTGGGTCGCCATCGGTTCCTACGTGCTGTGGGGCGTGATGCCGCTGTACTGGCACCTGCTCAAGGCCGTGCCGTCGATGCAGATCATCGTGCACCGGATCGTGTGGAGCACGGTGCTGGTCTGCGGCTGGCTCGGCTGGAAGTACGGTCGCGGCTGGTTGCGCGAAACGCTCGCGCATCCGCGCGCCGGCTGGATGCTCGCGCTCAGCGGCACGCTGATCGCCTTCAACTGGAGCCTGTACATCTGGGCCGTCAACGCCGGCCACGTGGTCGAGACCAGCCTGGGCTACTTCATCAACCCGCTGCTCAACGTGGTGCTCGGCGTGGTCGTGCTGCACGAACGCCTGAACCGGGTGCAGTGGACGTCGGTGGCGATCGCCACGGCCGGCGTGCTCTGGCTCACGTTCAACTACGGCGATTTCCCGTGGATCGCGCTGGCGCTGGCCGCGTCGTTCGGCGCCTACGGCCTGGTGCGCAAGCTGGTCGGCGTGCCGCCGGTGCGCGGGCTCGGCATCGAAAGCCTGTACCTGTTCCTGCCGGCGCTGGCGGTGCTGCTGTGGGGCGAGGCGCATGGGCAGGGCGGCTTCGTCGCGCATGGCGCCACCCCCGGTTGGGGCGCGGGGATCGGCGCGATGCTGGTGCTCGGCGGCGTGTTCACCGCGCTGCCGCTGATCGGCTTCGCCGACGCGGTGCGCCGCATCCCGTTCTCGCTGGTGGGCGTGCTGCAGTACATCGCGCCGACGCTGCAGCTGCTGTGCGGCGTGGTCGTGCTGCACGAGGCCTTCGACCGCGAGCGCGCGATCGGCTTTGCGTTCATCTGGCTCGCGCTGCTGCTGTACGCCGGCGACGGGCTGCTGCGGGCCCGCCGGGCGTCATAGGGCGGCCGCGGGGCAGCGTCCCGCCGCGACGGCGCCCAGCCAGTCGTCGAGCGGCGCGGCGAGCGCGTCGACGCGCAGCGGCAACGTGAAGTGGTTTTCGTCCGGCAGTTCCAGGTAGCGCACCGCGGGTGCGGACGCGGCGAGGCGGCGCGCGGTGGCGACGGGGACCAGCCGGTCGCGGGCGCCGTGGACGAGCAGGGTGCAGGTCCGCGATGCCGCCAGCGGCGCCGCGGTGTCGATGGCGGCCAGGTCCAGGCCGAGGCGATGGCCTGCGTCGATGATCGCGCGATCCACGCCGGTGTCGATGCGTTCGTGGCGGGCGAGGTCGCGGATCGCGTCGGCGGCGTTGCCGAACGGCTCCATCGCGACGACGCCGGCGATGCGGCCGCGCAGCAGCGGCTCGGCGAACAACGCGGTCGCGGCGCCGTAGGACACGCCGAACAGGAACACCGGCGCCGGCGCATCGCCGCCCGCATGCAGCGCGTCCACCAGCGCCGCGACGTCGCGCCCTTCGCGGGTGCCGTAGCCGGCGGGCGCGCGCGCGGACGCGCCGAAGTTGCGCAGGTCCACCGCCACGCCGCGCCAGCCTCGCTCCGACAGCGCCTCGGCCCAGCCGAGCATCGACGTCGCGTTCATCCGCCAGCCGTGCACGAACACCACGGTGCCGCGCGCCGGCACCGGCACCGGCGGGTGCGCCGTGCGGCTGGCGAAGGAAGCCGTGAACTCCCCGCGTTCGACGCGGCGCCCGTAGTCGTAGCTGAAGCCGCGCTCGGCGGCGGGAACGTCGAGCCACGAGAGCCGGACGCCTTCGGCCGTCGTGAAGTCGCGACGCGCCACGCCGTCGTGTTCCAGCATGCGCGCGAGCGCGGCGTCGTCCACCGTCGCAGCGCCGTGCGGCGCGGCGATGCGGTCCGCGATCGAAACGCAACCGCCGGCGGCGAAGGCCGCCGCCAGCGGCAGGGCCAGCGCGATGCGCCGGCCCGCGATCATGCAAGCCGGCTCACGCCGCCCGCAGCGCGTCGGTGACCGGCAGCCGCGCGGCGCGCACGGCCGGGAACAGGCCGCCGATGAAGCCGATCGCCAGCGCCCACTTCAAGCCGGTCCACAGCACCGGCGCCGACACCTTGAACTCGAACGTCAGTTGGCCGACGCCGCCGGCGATGGTGGAGGCGGTGTATCCGTTGAAGAGCACCCAGGCGAGCAAGCCACCGAGCACGCCGCCGAGCAATGCGAGCAGCATCGTCTCCAGCATCACCGCCACCACCACGGGCACGCCGCGGAAGCCGATCGCGCGCAGCGTGGCGATCTCGCGCACGCGCGCCGACACGGTCGCGAACATCGTGTTGAGCGCGCCGAACACCGCGCCGATGCCCATGATCGCGCCGACCACCATGCCGATGATGCGGATGATGTTGGTCATCTGCTCGGACTGCTTGCTGAAATAGGCGGCGGTAGTGTCGGTGTCCACGTCCAGGCGCGGATCGCCGGCAAGCGTGGCCTTGAACGCCTTGAAGGCGGTCGGCGACGTCAGCTTCGCGATGACGGAGCTGCGCGAACTTCCGCGGTCGTAGGTCGAGGCGACGATGTCGGCATCGCCCCAGAGCTCGGAATCGTAGGCGTCGCCGGAGCGGAAGATGCCGGTGACCGTCCACAGCTGGTTGCCCAGGCGCACCTGCTTGCCGGGCGACAGGCCCGCGAACTGGCGCTGCGCGCCGACGCCCGCCACGAGCTCGCGTCGGCCGGGTTCGAACCGGCGGCCCTCGACGATCTTCACGTTCGGATGCACCGCCCAGGCCTGCAGGCCGACGCCACGCAGCTGCACGCTGCCGTCCTCGTCGGGCGCGCCACCCTTGATCGGCAGGTTCGCGGCGACGATGGTTTCCGGCGAAGCGAGCGGCCGTCCGTCCGCGTCGCGCGCGATCCCCGGTGCCTGTTCGATCACGGTGACGCTGGCATGGTCGAGCGTCGACATCACCTCGGCGGCGGACGCGCCGCGCATGACGATGGCGGTGCCTTCGCTGCCGGACTTGCGCAGCGTCTCGCGATAGCCCTCGGCCATCGCCAGCATCGCCACCAGCACGGCGACCACGCCGGCGATGCCGATCACGACCACCGACGATGCGCCGATGCGCTGGCGCAGGGTGCTGAGCCCGACCTGCGTCACCGAGCCGGCTTGCCGGCCGCGCCGCGTCAGCGCCATCCACGCGCCGAACAGCACCGCGAGCGCCAGCAGCACGAACCACGGCAGCGCCAGCCAGCACGCCACGCCGACGACGAGGACGAGCGCCATCCCGAGGCCGCGCAGGAATCCCTTGAGTTTCTTCATGTGCGGTCTCCTCAGCGCCCGGCCAGGGCATCGACGATGTTCAGGCGCATCGCGCGGAGCGCGGGCAACGCACCCACCAGCAGGCCGATGGCGACCATCAACGCGATCGCGGTCAGCCAGCTCTGCGCACCGACGTTGGGCAGGTTGATCGTGCCGCCGCTGCCCGCGCTGATGATCGGTCCCAGCACGGCGGACAGGCCGACGCCGAGCACGCCGCCGATCAGCACCAGCAGCACCGATTCGCCCAGCACCATCATCAGCACGCTGCGGCTGGAGAAGCCGATCGTCTTCAAGACCGCCAGTTCCGACGTGCGCTCGCGCACGGCCTGCGCCATGGTGTTTCCGGTCAGCAGCAGCAGGGTGAAGAACACCGCACCCATGATCGAGATGACGATGAAGCCGACGTCGGCCATCTGCTTGATGTACTGCGCGAACGCGGCCTGCTCGGTCATCGTCCGGGTTTCGTGGTCCGAGTTGGCCGACAGCGCGTCGATCGCGTTGGCCACGCGATCTGACTGGCTGGCGTCAGCCACCCGGGTGACGTACCAGCCGACCCGGCCGCGGTTGTACGGGTTGGACTCGTCGAAGTACTTCCAGTGCATCAGGATGCCGCCCTGGAGCATCTGCTTGTCGTCCGGCTTGGCCGCATGCATCACGCCGACGATGTCGAAGCTCCAGTTCTTGCTGCCGTCGCGGTTGGGAAAGATGTTCGACTGCAGCGGCAGCTTGTCGCCGACCTTCCAGTGGTACTTGGTCGCCAGCACGTCACCGACCAGCACGCCGGTGCGGGTCTGCGCGAACGCCTTGCGCTCGGCCGGCGACACGCTGATCTC
>DASTWT010000098.1:0-2904 GCA_035765815.1 Luteimonas sp.
TGGCGTACTGGGGAGGGCGGTGGCTCTGCGGCCGACCTTGTGCCCGGGCGCAAGGGACCGCGGGATTGCGGTCTGGCGCCGGTGCCCGCTCACGAGGCGGCGGGCAAAAAAGTTGGCGCAAGGTAAGGGCACAAAACCCAACCCAGCCTGAACGGCGGGCGCCGGACCCAAGGGCTTGGGGCTGCCCGGGGTCCCTGCCACAAGGGCTGCCGGGTCCGCGTGGCCGCCGCGGATTGCGGCAAAATAGCGGGCTCCCCGCAGCCGAGCCCAGCGCATGAGCCACCACGACGTCCGTTCAGCGATCCGCCCCCAGCCCGACCAGCCGATGGTCGACATCGCCGACTACGTCGCCGACTACCGGATCGACTCCCGGGAAGCCTACGACACGGCCCGCTACATGCTGCTGGACTCGCTGGCCTGCGCGATGCTGGCGATGAAGTTCGAGGGTTGCGTGAAGCACCTCGGGCCGCTCGTCCCCGGCGCGATCCTCCCGGGCGGCGCGACGGTCCCGGGCACCAACTTCGAGCTCGACCCGGCCCAGGCCGCCTTCAACATCGGCACCCAGGTGCGCTGGCTCGACTTCAACGACACGTGGCTGGCCGCCGAGTGGGGCCACCCGTCGGACAACCTCGGCACGATCCTGGCGGTCGCCGACTGGATGAGCCGCAAGGAGCTGCGCGACGGCGGCAACCCGCCGACCATGCGCGACGTGCTCACCGCGGCGATCAAGGCGCACGAGATCCAGGGCTGCTACGCGCTGAAGAATTCGTTCAACCGGGTCGGCCTCGACCACGTGATCCTGGTCCGCCTCGCCTCGACCGCGGTCGCCACGGCGATGCTGGGCGGCGGCAAGGACGAGATCACCACTGCCGTGTCGCACAGCTGGATCGACAACGGCGTGCTGCGCACCTACCGCCACGCGCCGAACACCGGCCCGCGCAAGAGCTGGGCCGCGGGCGATGCCTGCCGCCGCGCCGTGATCCACGCCCTGAATGCGGTGGAGAAGCAGGTCGTCGGGTACCCGAGCGCGCTGAGCGCGAAGACCTGGGGCTTCTACGACGTCGCCTTCGGCGGCAAGCCGTTCGAGTTCGAGCGCCCGTTCGGCAGCTACGTGATGGAGAACGTGCTGTTCAAGATCAGCTTCCCGGCCGAGTTCCACGCGCAGACGGCGGTCGAGTGCGCGATGAAGCTTCATCCTGCGGTGAAGGACCGCCTCGACGACATCGAGCGGATCGAGATCCGCACCCAGGAAGCCGGCGTCCGCATCATCGACAAGACCGGCCCGCTGGCGAACTACGCCGACCGCGACCACTGCATCCAGTACATGGTCGCGGTGCCGCTGATCTTCGGCCGCCTCACCGCCAACGACTACAACGACGACGTCGCCGCCGACCCGCGCATCGACGCCCTGCGCGCGAAGATGACCGTCGCCGAGAACCCGCAGTTCACGAAGGACTACTTCGACCCGGACAAGCGCTACATCGGCAATTCGGTCCAGGTGTTCTTCAAGGACGGCACCAGCACCGACCTGGTCTCGATCGACTACCCGATCGGCCACCGTCGCCGCCGGGCCGAGGGCATCCCGGTGCTGATGGCCAAGTGCGAAGCGGCCCTCCGCGCCCACCTGCCGGCCGGCCAGGTCGACCGGATCATGGCCCTGGCGGCCGATCCGGCGAAGCTGGATGCGCTTCCGGTCGACCAATTCATGAACCTGTACAGGGTCTAGCCGGACGGGCTAAACTGTTACGGGACCGTTAACAAGGCCTTCACGACGCCGGCATTAACCTGCACGGGATGGCGTGCTGAACGGCCGTCTTACAGCGAATCGACGCTGCAGGCACAACGGATTAAGAAACACCCTCACGATCAAAGGAGCTGAACATGAACAAGAAACTCCTCTGCGCAGCGCTGCTGGCCGGGCTCGGCGTTGCCCAGGCGGCTTCCGCGCAGACGTTCGACGACCGCTGGTACGTTTCGGGCAGCGTCGGCGTCAACTTCCAGGACAAGGACCGCGGCACCGAAGACGCGATGTTCGGCACGCTGGGCTTCGGCCGCTTCCTGTCCCCGAACTGGTCGCTCGATGCCGAGCTGAACTACCAGAACCCGGACAAGAAGGGCACCGACCTGTGGTGGAGCCAGTACGGCGTTTCGGCCGACGCGCGCTACCACTTCCGCAACGCCGATTCCAAGTGGTGGCCGTACGTCCGCATGGGCCTCGGCTGGCAGCGCCACGAGGAAGAGTACGTCAGCGCCAACACGGCGACCCCGCCGGGCGGCTGGCCGTACCAGCACGAGGATTCGAACCTCGCCGCCAACCTCGGCGCCGGCCTGCAGTTCGACTTCGGCCGCATGGACCTGCGCACGGAAGTCGGCACGCGCGTCGACTTCGACGACGTGCAGGCGGGTCCGGGTCCGCAGCAGGACTACTTCAACGACTGGCTGGCCTCGATCGGCATGACCATCGCCCTGGGCCCGGAGCCGATGGCGCCGGTCGCTCCCGCGCCGGAACCGGTCGCGCCGAGCTGCTCGGACATGGATGACGACGGCGACGGCGTCAACAACTGCGACGACAAGTGCCCCGGTTCGCAGGCTGGCCAGACCATCGGTCCGGACGGCTGCCCGGTGCCGGTCTCGATCGACCTGAAGGGCGTCAACTTCGACTTCGACAAGTCCACGCTGCGTCCGGACGCGGTGGCCATCCTGAACGAGGCCATCGAGATCCTGAAGCGCTACCCGGACCTGAAGGTCGAGGTCGCCGGCCACACCGACTCGATCGGCACCGACGCCTACAACCAGGGCCTGTCCGAGCGCCGCGCCCGCGCGGTGTACGACTACCTGACCGGCAACGGCATCGACGCTTCGCGCCTGGTCGGCCCGAACGGCTACGGCGAGAGCCGTCCGATC
>DASTWT010000099.1:0-9429 GCA_035765815.1 Luteimonas sp.
GTCGCCATGCCGACCGCGATGCCGGCCGAGCCGTTCACCAGCAGGTTCGGGAAGCGCGACGGCATGACCGTCGGCTCCAGCTCCTTCTCGTCGTAGTTGGGCTGGAAGTCGACGGTGTCCTTGTCGATGTCGGCCATCAGCTCGTGCGTGAGCCGCGCCATGCGCGCCTCGGTGTAACGCATGGCCGCCGCGTTGTCGCCGTCGATCGAGCCGAAGTTGCCCTGCCCGTCCACCAGCATGTAGCGCAGCGAGAACGGCTGCGCCAGGCGCACCAGCGTGTCGTAGACCGACTGGTCGCCGTGCGGGTGGTACTTGCCGATGACGTCGCCGACGATGCGCGCCGACTTGTAGTAGGGCTTGCCGGCGTGCGCGCCGAGTTCGTTCATCGCGTGGAGGACGCGGCGGTGCACCGGCTTGAGGCCGTCGCGCACGTCCGGGAGCGCGCGCCCCACGATCACGCTCATGGCGTAATCGAGGTAGCTGCGGCGCATCTCGTCCTCGAGGTTGACCGGGATGATTTCCTTGGCGGTTTCGGCCATCTGGGATCCGTTCTGGGGGTGGTTCCGGGGGCCGCTGGCGGCACCCGGAAAACGACAGGAAATGATACCACGCAGGCGCGTGGAATGCACCTATTTTCCCCCGTGAATTCAACGACTTGCCGAGCGTCTTCACGCCCTGCCCGCGGCCTGGCCGCGGGGCGCCGCCGGATCAGCCGAACGCGGCCCGCATGGCCGGTGCATCCGGGGCCTGGACCACGCCCCGTTCGGTCACGATCGCGTCGATCAATTCGTGCGGCGTGACGTCGAAAACAGGGTTCCAGGCGGCGATCCCCTCGGCCACGGTGCGCA
Organism: Luteimonas sp.; assembly: GCA_035765815.1. Taxonomy (GTDB): domain Bacteria; phylum Pseudomonadota; class Gammaproteobacteria; order Xanthomonadales; family Xanthomonadaceae; genus Cognatiluteimonas. The sequence goes on from DASTWT010000099.1 coordinate 849, forward strand.
CCCCGCCGAGCGCGTGCAGCTCGGCGGCCGCGCGCTCCTCGATCTCGATCAGGTCGCCCGACGGCGTGTCCATGTCCACGGTCGACGACGGCGCGACGACCATGAACTTCACGCCGTGGTGGCGCGCGGCGATCGCGAGCTGGTAGGTGCCGATCTTGTTGGCGACGTCGCCGTTGGCGCAGATGCGGTCGGCGCCGACCACGACCCATTGCACCTGGCCGGTCTTCATCAGGTGCGATGCCGCCGCGTCGGCGATCAGGGTCGCGTCGATGCCGTCCTGCTGCAATTCCCACGCGGTCAGGCGCGCACCCTGCAGCCACGGACGGGTTTCGCCGGCATAGACGCGCGCGATCCGGCCCTGGGCCACGCCGGCGCGGATCACGCCGAGCGCGGTGCCGAAGCCTGCGGTGGCGAGCGAACCGGTATTGCAGTGGGTCATCACGCCGCTGCCGGGCGCGATCAGGGCCGCGCCGAGCATGCCCATCCGGCGGTTGGCGGCGAGGTCCTCGCGCTCGATCGCGGCGGCCTCGGCCTCGAGCGCGGCGCGCCAGCCGTCGCCGGCCCCGCCGTCGCGCGTTGCGCGCGCCAGGGCCGCGCGCATCCGCGCCAGCGCCCAGGCCAGGTTCACCGCGGTCGGGCGCGCGGCATTGAGTCGCGCCATCGCCGGCTCCAGCGCCTGCGCGGCCGCGCCCGCCGAGGCCGCGTCGATCGCGCGCGCGGCGAGCACGACGCCCCAGGCCGCGGCGATGCCGATCGCCGGGGCGCCGCGCACCGCGAGTTCGCGGATCGCATCGGCGACTTCGTCGCTGCTCCCGCAGCGCAGGTACTCCGTTTCGAACGGCAGACGGCGCTGGTCGAGCAACTCGAGCGCCTCGCCGGTCCAGCGGATGGGGCGGATGCGGTCGTAGCGCGCGTAGTCGATGTCGGCCATGCCGCGATTGTATCCGCTCGGCGGTATCCGCCCCGTGGCCGCGGGGTCAGCTGCGGGCGAAATCGAACGCGAGCACGTCTGCGATGCGCCCGGTGCCCAGCATCGCCATCAGCAGGCGGTCCACGCCCAGGGCGACGCCGGCGCAGTCGGGCAGCCCGTGCGCGAGCGCCGCCAGGAATGCTTCGTCCAGGGGCGGCTGCGGCGCGCCGCGGTCGCCGCGCACGGCCAGGTCGCGGCCGAAACGCGCGCGCTGTTCCGCGGCGTCGGCGAGCTCGTGGTAGCCGTTCGCCAGCTCGACCGGGCCGAGATAGAGCTCGAAGCGCTCGGCCACGGCGATGCCGTCGTCGCCGCGGCGCAGGCGCGCCAGCGCGCATTGCGTCGCCGGCCAGCCGTGCACCACGAGCATCACCGAGGGATCGAACCCGGGCTGCAGGCGATGCGTCATCAACAGGTCGAGCCAGTCGTCGCGCACCAGTCCCTCCGGATCCACGACCACGTCGCCGAGCGTCGCACGCAGTTCGTCGTCGGGGGCGAGGAACGGGTCGATGCCGAGCCGGCTGCGGTACAGATCGCGGTACGACACCTGCTCCAGCCGCGCGCCGCGCCCGACCAGCGCCAGCGCCGCGCGCACCAGCTCCGCGGCCTCTTCCGCCAACCGGCGATGGTCCCAGCCGACGCGGTACCACTCGAGCATCGTGAATTCGGGGTTGTGCCGGCCGCCGGCCTCGCCGTCGCGGAACACGCGGCCGAGCTCGTAGCAGTCGCCGGTGCCGGCGGCGAGCAGCCGCTTCAACGGGTACTCCGGCGACGTGCGCAGCCAGCGCGTGCGCGGCGCGCCGTCCGTGCGGCCGGAGAATTCGAGCTGGAAGGACGCGATGTTCGGCTCGGTGTTGCCGCCGCGCGAGAACACCGGCGTCTCGACCTCCAGCACGCCGCGTTGCGCGAAGAACGCCCGGATCGCGGCATTGAGCCGCGCGCGCAGCCGCAGCGCATCGATGCCCGCGGTCGGCCCCCAGGCGTCCAAGCCCGCTCAGCCGCCGTGGGACTGCAGGAAAGCGAGCAGGCGCGCCTCGTCCCAGACTTCGACGCCGAGCTCGCCGGCCTTGGCCAGCTTGCTGCCCGCGGCTTCGCCGGCGACGACGAAGCTGGTCTTCTTCGACACGCTCCCCGCGACCTTCGCGCCCAGCGCCTCGAGCCGGTCCTTCGCCTCGTCGCGGGTCAGCGCGGAAAGCGTGCCGGTGAGGACCACCGTCCGTCCTTCGAGCGGGCCGGCCTCGGCCTCGCCGGCGTGCGCCACCGCCGCCTGCAGCCGCGCCACGGCCTCCGCCGTCCGGCGCGCCAGCGCCCGCCCTTCGGCGCCGTGGAAGAAGGCATGCACGGCGGCGGCGGATTCCTCCGGCAGGCCGGCCCCGGCCAACGCGTCCGCGCCGGCGGCGGCGACCGCGGCGACCGAATCGAAGCGCGCGGCGAGCTGCTCCGCGCGCTTGGCGGTGAGCTTCGGCACCGCCATGCGCTCCAGCACCACGGCGGGCGCGAGCGCCGCGCGCAGCTTCGCGCTCGGTGGGTGCGCGTCGCGGATGCGCACCCCGCGCGCGAGCAGGTCGTCGATCACCCGCTGGTTGCCGGGCTGCCCGAAGAACGCGTCGATGGCCTTCGCCACCTCGTCGCCGATGTCGGGCACCAGCTTGAGCAACGGCCACGGCAGGTGCCGCACGAGCCCGAGTTCGCCGAACCACGCAGCCAGCGCCTTCGCCGTGCTTTCGCCCACGTGCTGGATGCCGAGCGCGTAGAGGAAGCGTTCGAGCGTGGTGTCGCGGCTGCGATCGATGGCCTCGACCAGGTTCTCGGCCCACTTCGTCGCGACCTTGCCGGACTTCGCCGTCTCCGGGGTCGTGCCGTCGCGCTCGTCGGCGCGGCGCTTCATCTCCAGGAGGTCGTCCAGCGTCAGCCGGTAGAGGCCGGCGACGGAATCGAGGTAGCCGAACTCGCCCAGCGCCTCGATGTAGCGCTCGCCGAGGCCGTCGACGTCCATCGCCCGGCGGCTTGCGAAGTGGAACACCGATTGCGTGCGCTGCGCCGCGCAGGCCAGTTCGCCCGTGCAGCGCGCGACGACCTCGCCTTCCTCGCGGACGATGTCGGAGCCGCAGACCGGGCAATGCGCGGGCATGGTCCACGGCACGGTCCCGCGCGGGCGTTCCGCGGCGACGACCGACACGACTTCCGGGATGACGTCGCCCGCGCGGCGGACGATGACGGTGTCGCCGACGCGCACGTCCAGGCGCGCGACCTGGTCGGCGTTGTGCAGGGTCGCGTTCGTCACCGTCACCCCGCCGACGAACACGGGCCGCAACTTCGCCGCAGGCGTGGCCGCGCCGGTGCGGCCGATGTTGACGATGATGTCCTCGACGACGGTGGTCTGCTCCTGCGCCGGGAACTTGTGCGCGATCGCCCAGCGCGGCGTGCGGCCGACGAAACCGAGCTCGCGCTGGGCCGACAGGTCGTCGACCTTGTAGACCACGCCGTCGATGTCGAACGGCAGCGCATCGCGCTGCGCGCCGATCTTCGCGTAGTACGCGAGCAGCCCCTTCTCCCCGCGCGCGGTGCCGACCAGCGGACTCACCGGGAAGCCCCACTCGCGCAGCTGCGCCAGCACCTGCGAATGCCGCTTCGGCAGGGCGCCGCCTTCCACCGCGCCCAGCGCGTAGGCGTAGAACGCCAGCGGACGCGACGCGGTCACGCGCGGATCGAGCTGGCGCAGGCTGCCCGCAGCCGCGTTGCGCGGATTGACCAGCGGACGGATCTTCCCGTCCGACGCGCGCGCCTGTTCGTTGTACGCCTCGAAGCCCGCGCGCGGCATGTAGACCTCGCCACGCACCTCCAGCACCGTTGGCCAGCCCTTGCCGCGCAGCTGCAGCGGGATCGCGCGGATCGTGCGCAGGTTGGCGGTGACGTCCTCGCCGGTCTCGCCGTCGCCGCGGGTGGCGCCCTGCACGAACGCGCCGCGCTCGTAGCGCAGGCTGATCGCGAGGCCGTCGAACTTCGGCTCGACCGAGAACACCGGCTCGGCCGCGTCCAGGCGCTCGACGACCTTGCGCACGAAGTCGTCGACCTCCTCGTCCGTGAACGCGTTGGCGAGCGACAGCATGCGCACTTCATGGCGCACGGGCGCGAAGCCGCCCGACGGCGCGGCGCCGACGCGCCGTGTCGGCGACTCGTCGGTGGCGAGTTCCGGATGCGCGGCTTCCAGCGCCTCGAGCTCGCGCATCAGCCGGTCGTAGTCGACGTCCGTGATCGCCGGATCGTCGAGCACGTGGTACCGGTAGTTCGCGTCCTCGAGCCGCTTCCGCAACTCCGATGCCCGCTCCGCCGCAGTTGCAGTTCTTCTAGCCACAGGTTTCACAGATCGCACAGATTGGGTCCGGACGGTCGACAGTCTCCACGATCGAACCGGACCAAACTGTGTTCATCTGTGGAATCTGTGGCTGAAAAACGCTTTTGACGGAGGACTACCAGCGGGCGCGTGAAGGCGGCGGCGCCTCGTGCTGGCGGTCCCAGGCGCGGAGTTCGTCGCGCAGGTGCTGGATGCGCTGTCGGCCGAGCGCGTTGCGGGACTCGTCCAGCAACACCCCGTCGAGCAGTTCGGCCATGCGCTGCGCGGTCGGCAGCATCGTTTCCCACGCGTCCAGCGCCGGCACCGGGGCCGGCAGGGTCAGGAAGAACGCGATCGCCGGCGTCTCCAGCGACTGGATCGTCGCCATGTCGAAGCCGCCGGGTTTCATGATGTTCGCCACGCTGAACACCGGGCCCCGCTCCGGGTGGCCCTCCACCAGGCGGTGGAAGATGTTCATGTGGCCGTAGGTGAGGCCGGTCTTCTCCGCCGCCACGACGATGTCGGGGCCGCGAAGCTTGGCGCCTGCGCGCGCGGCGATGTAGAGGGTGACGATCTTGTCGAACTCGTCGCTGACGCGACGCCCCGCGCCGCCGCCCGCGGCGGGCGCGCCCAGGTCCATTTCCGACTGGCGGGCGTCGTCGGCGGCCGCCTCGCCGGCGATGAGCTCGTCGGCGATCATCTCGCCCAGCGTCGGCTCCACCCGGCCGCCGTCGGCGAAGCCGCCGCCGCGCGGCGCGCCGTCCACCCGCCTGCCCTGCCCCGGCTTGCGCGGCCGGCCGAAGAAGTAGATCGCGGCGAGCAGCAGCGCACCGGCGACGATGATCGCGGTTCGCAGGATCCACGCGTCGGTCATACGCTTCCTCCCCTTCCGTTCGTGCGACCGCTCAGGCGGCGCCGGCCAGGCGCGCGGCCTCGGCCAGGTCCACCGACACCAGCCGGCTCACGCCCGGCTCGCGCATGGTAACGCCGGACAGCTGCTGCGCGGCCTCCATCGTCGCCTTGTTGTGGGTGACGAACAGGAACTGCACGTGCTCGCTCATCTCCGACACCATCGCCGTGAAGCGGCCGACATTGGCCTCGTCCAGCGGCGCGTCCACCTCGTCCAGCAGGCAGAACGGCGCCGGGTTCAGGCGGAAGATCGCGAACACCAGCGCGACCGCGGTCATCGCCTTCTCGCCGCCCGACAGCAGCGAGATGTTGGACACGCGCTTGCCCGGCGGGCGCGCCATGATCGCCACGCCGGTGTCGAGCAGGTCCTCGCCGGTCAGCTCGAGGTAGGCGTGGCCGCCGCCGAACAGGCGCGGGTACAGCTCCTGCACGCCGGCGTTGACGCGGTCGAACGTGTCCTTGAAGCGGCCGCGGGTCTCGCGGTCGATCTTGCGGATCGCCTCTTCCAGCGTGTCCAGCGCGCTGGTGAGGTCGGCGTCCTGCGCGTCGAGGTATTCCTTGCGCTGCGCCGCCTCGGCGTGCTCCTGGATCGCGGCCAGGTTCACGGGCTCGAGCCGGCGCAGCTTGGCGTCGAAGTCGACGACCATCTTCTCCCACGCGGAAACGTCGGCGTCGTCGGCAAGCGTCGAGATGACCTCGTCCATGGCGAAGCCGGCCTCGACCACCGCGGCCGAGAGCTGGTCGGCCTTGATCGCGAGCGCCTGCTGGTCGAGCTTGCGCTGGCCGATGCGCTCGCGCTGGGCGAGCGCCTGCTCATCGCGCTGGTGGCGGGTCTGCTCGTAGCCGCGCAACGCGTTGTCGATGCCCTCGAGGTGGGCGCGCGCCGTGGCCAGCGCCTTCTCGCTCGCGACGCGGGCTTCGAGGGCGGCCTGCCGCTCGGCTTCCAGCGCGCGGACCGGCGAATCGCCGTCCGCGAGCTGCGAAGCGAGGTCGCCCAGGCGCGCGTCGAGCTGGCCGCGCTGGCCGCCCATGCGCTCCAGGGACTGCGCGATGGCGGCGACCTGGGCGCGCTGCGTTTCCACCGCGAGCGCGATGGCGTGCGCGGCATCGCGCGATTCGCGCGCCGCGAGCCGGGCGTTGTCGCGCGCTTCCTGCAGGCCCGCGCGCTCCGCGTCGAGGTCGCGGCGCGCCGATTCGAGTTCGCCCATGCTGCCGACCGCGCCCTCCAGGCGGCCGCGCGCCTCGCGCGACTGCCCGCGGCTGGACTCCAGCGTTTCCGCCAGCTGCGCGAGTTCCGCGTCGATCTTCTCGATGCGCGCGCGCGCCGAATCCAGGCGCCCCTGCTGCCCCTGCAGCTGCCCGGCGAGCTCCGACACGTTGCGATGCGCCAGGTACAGCGCGCGCTGCGCGTCCTCGCGCTGCTGCTCCGCGACGAGCGCGCGGTCGCGCCATGCGGCGAGCCCGCGCTCGAGTTCGGATTCGCGATGCTGCAGCCCGTCGATCTCGCCGCGCAGCGACTGGATCTCGCGCTCGCGCAGCAGCGCCCCCTGCTTGGCCGCGCCGGAGCGCAGCACGCGCACCCAGCCCGCGCCCATGCGTTCGCCGGCGCGGGTGATCACCGATTCGCCGTCGCCCAGGCGCGGCAGCAGCGCGCGCGCCTCGGCCAGCGTCTCGGCCGAATGCAGCTTGGTCAGGATCCGCAGGATCGCGGCCGGTCCCTTCACCTTCGCCGCCAGCGACGTCGGCGCGAACACCGCTCCGCCGGTCTTCGGCTCGACCAGGGTCAGCCGGCCCTCGCCGAGCTCGCCCAGCGCGTCGACCAGCGCCTCCGGGGCCTCGACCAGCACGCCTTCGATGAGCTGCCCGAGCGCGGCCTCGACCGCGTTCTCCCAGCCCGGCTCGACCACCAGCTTCTCGCCGACGCGCGCCGCCGAGTCCAGCCCGCGCGCGCGCAGCCATTCCACGGCAGCGCCCTGCTCCTGCCCGAGCGCGGCGTGCTGCAGCGCTTCGAGCGAGGCGAGGCGCCCGCGCTTCTCCTGCGCCCGCTTGCGCACCTCGGCCAGTTCCGACTGCGCCGTGCGCTGCTGGTCCTGCAGTTCGACCACGGCCTGCTTGCGGGCCTCGACCTCGGCGGTCATGCCGTCGAGCGCGGCCTTCTTCTCGTCGTGCTGCGCGCGGATGTTCGCGAACGCCTCGGCGAGCGCAGCGACGTCCAGCCCGGCGCGCTCGGCCGACAGCTGCTCGCGGCGGCGCTCGGCCTCGAGCGCCTGGCGGTCGAGCATCTCCACGCGCGTGCGCTCGACGTCGCCGGTACGGGCGGCCTCGGCCTGTGCCCTGGCGTGCGCGTCCCAGCGTTGCTGCCACTCGGCGAGCTTCGTCTCGGCGTCGCGCAGCGCTTCCTGCACCGACTGGTCCTGCGACCGGAGGCGCGCGAGCTCCGGCTCCGCCTGCGCGATCGCCTCGCGCAGCGACGCGAGCCGCGCCTCGTCGCCGCTGATGTGGCCGCCGATCTCGGCGAGCTGGGCCTGCGCTTCCTCGCGCGCGCGCTGCAGCCGCTGCGCCATTTCCTGCTGGTGCGCGATCTGCTGCTCGATGCGCGCGAGCGTGCCGCCGACCTGGTAGACCTCGGCCTGCGCCTTGTTCAGCGCCTCGGCCGCGTCCTCGCGGCGCGCGCGGTCCTCCTCGATCTTCCGCTCGGCCTCGCGCTGCTCGGCGATGAGCTGCTGCAGCCGCGTCTCGTCCTGCGCCAGCTTCTCGCGCAGCCCCTGCAGGCGCGCGTCCAGCCCGCGGAATTCCAGCGCCTTCCACTCGGCGTCGCGCACGCGGCGCTCGGCCTGGATCGACTGGTACTGCTCGGCCTGCCGCGCCTGGCGCTTGAGGTGCTCGAGCTGCTTGCCGACCTCGTCGCGCAGGTCGGTGAGGCGGTCGAGGTTCTCGCGCGTGTGCTTGATCCGGTTCTCGGTCTCGCGGCGCCGCTCCTTGTACTTGGAGATGCCGGCCGCCTCCTCGAGGTACACGCGCAGGTCTTCCGGGCGCGCCTCGATGATCTGGCTGATCATGCCCTGCTCGATGATCGAGTAGCTGCGCGGGCCCAGGCCGGTGCCGAGGAACAGGTCGGTGATGTCGCGGCGGCGGCACTTGGTGCCGTTGAGGTAGTAGTTGCTCTGGCCGTCGCGGCCGACCGTGCGCTTGACCGAGATCTCGTCGTAGGCGCCGTACTCACCCGTGATCGTGCGGTCGGCGTTGTCGAAGATCAGCTCCACCGTCGCCTGCGACACCGGCTTGCGCGCCGACGAGCCGGAGAAGATCACGTCGGTGAGCGAATCGCCGCGCAGGCGGCTCGCCGCGCTCTCGCCCATCACCCAGCGGAT
>DASTWT010000100.1:0-2903 GCA_035765815.1 Luteimonas sp.
GTCGAGGTCGGCGCGGTCGCGGAAGTTGCGGCCGACCCAGCCGTCGGGCGTCTTCACCGAGATGCCGATGCCGTTGTCCTCGCACACGAACAGCACCGGCGCCGGCAGGCCCTGGTAGGCGGTCCAGGCGGCGGCGTTGAACGCGGTCTGCGCGGTGGCGTGGTTGCTGGAAGCATCGCCGAAGGAGCAGATGGCGATGCTGTCGTCCGGGATCGGCAGCCGATGGCCGATGCGGCGCGCCTGCTCGATCGCGACGGCGGTGCCGAAGGCCTTGGGCAGGTGCGAGGCGATGGTCGAGGTCTGCGGCAGCACCCACAGCGGCTTGCTGCCCCACACCTTGTGGCGGCCGCCGGACGCCGGATCTTCCTTCGACGCCGCGAACGACAGCGCCGAATCCATGATCGGATCCATGCCCGGCAGCTTGCGGAAGCGCTCGGCCATGAAGCCGCCGGAACGGTAATGCAGGAACGCAGGATCCGTATGGCGCGCGAGCCGCGCGACCATCGCGTTGCCTTCGTGGCCGCTGGAGCCGATGGTGTAGAAGACCTTGTTCTGCACGCGCAGCACGCGCGCCATCAGGTCGAGGTGGCGGCTGATCAGCTGCGACTCGAACAGCTCGCGGAATCCGCGCGCGTCGAGCGCGCTGCCCGGCAGGATCGCCTCGCCGGGCGCGGGCCCGGCTTCGTGCACACCGTTCCAGTCGCGCACGTATTCCTGGAAGTTGACGTCGCAGATCTCGGCCCGGTTCAGGCCTTTCATGCGCGCGGGGATGGGATTGGGAACGGCCATTGTCGGATCGACGCTCGGCAAGGGGAATGGGAGTCAGTCGGGCAGCGCGAGCAGGCGCAGGGTCTCTTCGGCCAGCGGCGGGTAGCCGACGAAGCCGGGCGTCGCGCGCACGCGCGACAGCCAGTCGCGGATCGCCGGATACGGCGCCAGGTCGAAGCCGCCCTGGCCCGCCACCTCGGTGTAGGCGAACAGCGCGATGTCGGCGATGCCGTACTGCGCGTGCGCGCCCGCGCCGGTGAACCAGGGCGAAGACAGCAGGTGCCGCTCCATCACCGCGAGCGCCTGGTGGCCGCGCTCGCGCAACCGCGGCAGGTCGGCGCGGCGCGGCGAATCGGCGGGCGTCCAGCCCCGGATGAAGCGGGCGACGGCGACGTAGGGTTCGTGGCTGTACTGTTCGAAGAACATCCAGGACAGCGCCTGCGCCCGCTGCCAGGCGTCGGCCGGCAGGTACGGCGTGCCTTCGGCGAGCCAGCACAGCATCGCGTTCGACTCGGCGAGCGTGCGGCCGTCGTCGAGCACGAGCAGCGGCACCTTGCCGTTCGGGTTGAGCGCGAGGAATTCCGGCGTGCGCGTGGCGCCGCGGCTGCTGTCGGTCTCGATCCAGCGGTACGGGCGCCCGAGCTGCTCCAGCAGCAGGCGCACCTTGTGGCAGTTGCCCGACGGCGAGAAGCCGTAAAGCGTCGGCGTGTCCGTCGTCGGCGTGCCCATCAGGCGACGGCGCGACGGGCGCGCCATTCCTCCACCGTCTGCGTCCACACCTCGTTGGGCGAATCCTGGTACGGCTCCGGCAGCGGCGCCGGCCCGCTGTTGCGCGAGCCCAGGCGCGCGGCGAGCTTCTGCGAGCTCGCGTTGTCGGGGTGGATGCAATGGATCACCCGGTCCCAGCCGAGGTTGTCGAAGGCCCAGTCGATCGCGGCGGTCGCCGCTTCGGTGGCGTAGCCGCGACCCCACGCGTCGGGATGGAAGGACCAGCCCACCTCGTTGCCCGGCCAGCCTTCCGGCTTCCAGGGACCGGCCTGGCCGAGCCAGCGGCCGCTCGCCTTCTCGACGATGGCGAACATGCCGAAGCCCTGCAGCGACCAGGCGCCCGGCATCTGCAGGAAGCGCCGCCACGCGGCGGCGCGCGTCAGCTGGCCGCCGATGTAGCGCGCGGCGTCCGCATCGGCCAGCGTTTCGGCGTAGCGCTCGAAATCGCCGATCTCCGGGATGCGCAGGAGCAAGCGCTCGGTTTCCAGGCGGACGTCCATGCGCGGCGGGCTCAGAACGCGTTGATGCCGGTCAGCTCGCGGCCGATCACCAGCTGGTGCACGGTTTCCGTGCCCTCGTAGGTGATCACCGACTCGAGGTTGAGCGCATGGCGGATCGCCGCGTGCTCGGTGGTGATGCCGGCGCCGCCGAGCAGGTCGCGGCACTGGCGCGCGATGTCGATGGCCATGCGGCAGTTGTTCCACTTCGCCAGCGACACCTGCTGCGGCTGCATCTTCCCGGCGTCCTTGAGGCGGCCGAGCTGCAGCACCAGCAGCTGCGCGGTGGTGATGCGGCGGGCCATGTCGGCCAGCTTGAGCTGCGCGCTCTGCGTGGCCGCCACCGGGCGGTCGAACAGGATGCGTTCCTTCGAGTAGTTCAGCGCCTCGTCCAGGCACGCGATCGCCGCGCCCACCGGGCCCCAGGTGATGCCGTAGCGGGCCTGCGTGAGGCAGCCCAGCGGGCCCTTCAGGCCCTTCACGTTCGGCAGGCGGCTGGCGTCCGGCACGCGCACGTTGTCGAAGAACAGGGCGCTGGTGACCGACGCGCGCAGCGACATCTTGTGCTTGATCTCCTGGGCGCTGAAGCCGGGCATGCCTTTCTCCAGCACGAAGCCCTGGATGCCGTCGTCGGTCTGCGCCCAGACGATGGCGATGTCGGCGACGTTGCCGTTGGTGATCCACATCTTGGAGCCGTTGATCACCCAGTCCGAACCGTCGCGCTTCGCACTGGTCTTCATGTTGGCCGGGTCGGAGCCGCCGTGCGGCTCGGTCAGGCCGAAGCAGCCGATGACCTTGCCCGCGGCCATGTCGGGGAGCCAGCGCTGGCGCTGTTCCTCGGAGCCATAGGCGTAGATGGGGTACATGCAC
>DASTWT010000101.1:0-6084 GCA_035765815.1 Luteimonas sp.
CAGCGCGTCGTAGCCGAAGGCGTCGCCGGCGAGGGTGGTGGCTTCGCGCCTGTGCGTATCGATCCTGGCGACCTTGCATCCCAGGCGCAGGTCGATGTCGTGGTCGGCATAGAAGCCGCGCGGCTGCAGCGGGATCCAGTCTTCCGGCGCGGTGCCGGCCAGGTAGTCCTTCGACAGGTTCGGCCGGTCGCACGGCGGGGCGTCGTCCGCGCTGAGCATCGCGATGCCGCCGTCGTGGCCGAGTTCGCGCAGGCGCAGCGCCGCGGCGTAGCCGGCGGCGCCGCCGCCCACGATGAGGATGCGGCGCGGATCGGTGCGGGGGCGCGCCTTCGCCGGCAGCGGCGCCGTCTCCTGGCCGCGCACGAAGACCGTGTCGCCGACGATTTCCGTGCGCCAGCGCGCGAGCGGCGCGAACGCGGGCGCCTGCCGCGCGCGCCCGGTGCGCAGGCTGAAGCAGGCGTGGTGCCATGGGCAGCGGATCCCGTCGCCTTCGACCAGGCCCTCGGCGAGCGGGCCGCCGTAGTGCGTGCAGTGCGCGGCGACCGCATGCACGCCATCGTCCAGGCGCGCCAGGAGCACCGCGTCGTCGCCCACGCGACCGGCGAGCACGCCGCCCCGCGGGATCGAGGCCAGCGGCACGCCCGCGGCGAAATCCGGGCCGGGCGGTGGACCATCGGGTTGGGACATGGCCTCGCTCCCGCCGGTCGCTCGGCCGGCGTGCCGGCAGGTTACGCCCGGCGCCCGGCCATGCGCAGGAATGGCATGTGCAAAGCCCGGCCGCAGCGCCGCGGCGCTACTGCAGTTCGCGCAGGTCCAGGCGGCGCAGCCGCGGCGCGCGCAGCGCGGTAATCGCGACCACGCCGAGGGTGACGCAGCCGCCCAGCACCACCGCCGGCACCAGGCCCAGCAGCCGCGCCATGGTGCCGTCGTAGAACGCGCCGAGCTCGTTCGACGAGCCGATGAAGATGCCGTTGATCGACGACACGCGCCCGCGCATCTCGTCGGGCGTGGCCAGCTGCAGGATCGTCGAGCGCATCACCACCGACACGCCGTCGCATACGCCGTACGCCACCAGGATCGCGGCCGAGAGCCAGAAATGGCGCGAGAGGCCGAAGGCGATCGTGCACAGGCCGAAGCCCGCGACCGCGAACAGCAGCACACGCCCCGCGTGCTTCTGCAGCGGATGCCGCGCCAGCCACAGCGCCACGCAGATCGAGCCCGTGGCCGGCATCGCGCGCAGGATGCCGAGGCCCTCCGGGCCCCAGTGCAGGATCTCGCGGATGAAGGCGGGCAGCATCGACACCGCGCCGCCGAGCAGCACCGAGAACATGTCCAGCGCCATCGCGCCGAGCATCATCTGGTTGCCGAACACGAAGCGCAGGCCTTCGTGGATGCTCGCGAACACCGGCGCGCGCTGCAGGAGCACCGGCGGCTCGGTCACGCGCAGGCGGAACACCGCGACCGCCGCCGCCGCGCCGAACGCGGCCGCGACCGCATAGGCCTGCGAGACGCCGGCCCAGCCGACGAGCACGCCGCCCAGCGCCGGGCCCAGCACCAGGCCTGCCTGGAACACCACGCTGCCCAGGCTCGCGCCGCGCACGAACTGCTCGCGCGGCAGCACGCGCGCGAACAGCGCGTTGTACACCGGGGTCAGGAACGCGCGGACCATGCCGGTGAGCGAGATCGCCGCATAGATCGGCCAGGTCTCGTGCTCGCCGAGCGCCGTGTGCGCGATCGCGGCGAGCGCGAGCGCGGTGGCCATCAGGCCCATGCATGCGACCGCGCCGAGCGTGCGCCGGCGCAGGTGGTCGACGAGGTAGCCGGCGAAGGGCGCGACGCAGAAGTAGGGCACGATCTCGGCGAGGCCGACCAGGCCGAGCGCGAACGGGTTGCGGGTCAGCGTGTAGATGTGCCAGCCGACCGTGACCGCGACGACCTGGTAGGACAGGCCGGCGCAGATGCGGTACAGCAGCAGGGCGAGGAACGCGCCGTTGCGCAGCGGCGAGGTGGCCGGCGGCGCGGCGGCGCGGGCGTCGTCGTCGCTCATGCGGCGGCGTCGCGGGCGCGCTCGCGGATGAAGGCCAGCAGCGCGGCGAGGCCGTTGCTGCGCGTCGGCGACAAGTGCTTCGCCAGGCCGATCGCGGCGACATAGTCCGGCTCGGTGGCGAGGATCTCGGCGGCGGGCCGGGCCGAGTACACGCGCAGCGCCAGGAACACGAGCCCCGAGACGATCGCCGAGTCGCTGGTCGCGGCGAAATCGAGGCGGGTCGCGTCGCCCGAAGCGACGATCCACACCATCGACTGGCAGCCGTGCAACCGGTGTTCCTCGGTCTTCCACGCGTCCGGGAACGGCGGCAGCTTGCGCCCGAGGTCGATCAGGTACTGGTAGCGCTCGGACCAGTCGCCGAAGAAGGAGAACTCCTCGGCGATCGCCGCCTGCGCCTGCGCGGCGGTCGGTTCCATCGGGAACTGCCCCGCATCGCTCATCGCCGCACCCAGCGCACGCCCTGCGGCGTGTCTTCCAGCGCGACGCCCTCGGCCGCGAGCGCGTCCCGGATCGCGTCGGCGCGGGCGAAGTCGCGGGCCTGCTTCGCGGCGGCGCGCTCGTCGACCAGCGCCTGGATGCGCGCGTCGTCCTCGCCCGACGCGCCGCGCATCAGCCAGGCCGCGGGATCCTGCTGCAGCAGGCCGAGCGCGAGGCCGGCGCCGAGCAGTTCGCGCTTCAACCGGGCGCGTTCGCCGGGCGTGGCGGCCTTGCGCGCCTCGCCGGCGATGCGCGCGATCTCGGCCAGCGCCGCGGGCGTGTTGAGGTCGTCGTCGAGCGCGGCCTCGATCGCGGCGGGGATGCCTGCCGTCGCCACCGCGCCCGCATCGGCGTCGCCGAGGTCGCGCAGCGTGCCGTACAGGCGGTCGAGCGTGCGCACCGACTGCTCCACCAGCGCCGGCGACCAGTCCAGCGGCTGCCGGTAGTGCGCCGACAGCAGCGCGTGGCGCAGCGCCTCCGGCGGGTGCCGCTGCAGCAGGTCGTGGACTTTCTCGATGTTGCCGACCGACTTCGACATCTTCGCGCCGCCGAACTCGAGCATGCCGTTGTGCAGCCAGTAGCGCGCGAAGAGGCGGCCGCCGTGCGCGCACTCGCTCTGCGCGATCTCGTTCTCGTGGTGCGGGAACTGCAGGTCGGCGCCGCCGGCGTGGATGTCGATGGTCTCGCCCAGGTGCGCGGCGGCCATCGCCGAGCACTCGATGTGCCAGCCCGGGCGGCCGCGGCCCCAGGGCGACTCCCAGCCGGGGAGATCGGCGGTCGAGGGCTTCCACAGCACGAAGTCGCCCGGGTCGCGCTTGTACGGCGCCACCTCGACGCGCGCGCCGGCGAGCATCTCCTCCGGGTCGCGGCCGGAGAGCTTGCCGTAGCCGGCGAAGCTGGAGACCGCGAACAGCACGTGGCCTTCGGCCTCGTAGGCGTGGCCGCTCGCCACGAGACGCTCGATCATCGCCACGATCTGCGGGATGTGCGCGGTGGCGGCCGGCTCCAGGTCCGGCGGCGCGATGCCCAGCGCGGCCATGTCCTCGCGGTAGGCCGCGGCGTAGCGGTCGGTGATCGCCGAGATCGGCACGCCCGCGGCCTGCGCCGCCGCGTTGATCTTGTCGTCGACGTCGGTGATGTTGCGGGCATAGCGGAGCGCGCCGTAACGCCGGCGCAACAGGTCCGCGAGCACGCCGAAGACGACCGGGCCCCGCGCATTGCCGATGTGCACGTAGTTGTAGACCGTCGGCCCGCAGACGTACATCGTCGGGCAGGCGGGATCCAGCGGCGCGAACGGCTCCAGCCGGCGCGTCAGGCTGTTGTGCAGGCGAAGGCTCATGTGGGGAAACCCGGGATTTCCCGGGATTCTAGCGGCCGGCACCGTCCGATGACAGCGGGGATTCAGCCCTTCGCGGGCCCGAGCGCATACACTGCCCGCGTGAACCCGTCCCGCCCGCTCATGCGCCGTCCCTGGCGACGCCCCCTCCTGCCGTGCCTGGCGCTCGCGTTCGCGCTGCTGGCGACGCTGCCCGCGGCTGCCCAGGAGACGGTGGTCCCCAAGCGCAACGTCCGCACCGGTTACGCCCAGGTGCTGCGCGTGGAGCCGGTGTACCAGACCCTGACCGCGACCCGGATGGAGCAGCGCTGCGACGGCAAGGTCGTCGCGCCGAAGGACCAGCCACGCGGGCTGTCGCGGATCGTGGGCGCGGTGAAGGACGCCCTGGGTGGCGACAAGGACAAGGCCGCGGCGCCGGCGCCCGGCGACGACTGCCAGCTGGTGCCGGTGGAACGCAAGTTCCAGCGCCCGATCGCCTACGACGTCGACTACGTGTTCCGTGGCATGAAGTACCGCTCGCGGCTGCCGTACGACCCGGGCAACCGCCTGCGGGTGCAGTTCAGCCTCCAGCCCGTCGTGCCGGACGCCCAGTGAGCCGCGCCGCGCCCGGCGCCGGCGCCGCGGAACCGGTTGCACGCGCCTCTGCGCCATGCGACGATGCGCGCCCGATGCATGCCCTCCGCGCCACCGTCGTCGTCCTGAGCTCCGCCCGCATGGCGGCGGGCATGACTTCGCGCGCGCGCCGACAGATCCCGCACATCGCTGGGTAGTCCGGACGCACCGCATCGTTTCCCCGACAAGCCCAGCCACCGCGCTGGGCTTCGTGTTCCGGGCCCGCGCAATCCTCCAAGGATCCAGCCGCGAGCCCGCCCATGAAGCACTTCCTCAACACCCAGGACCTCGGCCGCGCCGAGCTCGACGCGCTGCTCGCCGCGGCCGCGCGCTACAAGCGCGACCGCCGTGCCGGCGTCGCCGACGACCCGGTGCTGCGCGGCAAGTCCATCGCGCTGGTGTTCTTCAATCCCTCGCTGCGCACGCGCACGAGCTTCGAGCTGGGCGCGTTCCAGCTCGGCGGCCACGCCGTGGTGCTGCAGCCGGGCAAGGACGCCTGGCCGATCGAGTTCGAGTTCGGCAAGGTCATGGACGGCGAGGCCGAGGAGCACATCGCCGAGGTCGCGCGCGTGCTCGGCCGCTACGTCGACATGATCGGGGTGCGCGCCTTCCCGAAGTTCCGCGACTGGTCGGAGGATCGGCTGGACAAGGTGCTGCAGGCGTTCGCGAAGCATTCGCCGGTGCCGGTGGTCAACATGGAGACCATCACCCACCCGTGCCAGGAACTGGCGCACGCACAGGCGCTGCAGGAGCACTTCGGCACGACCGACCTGCGCGGGAAAAAGTACGTGCTCACCTGGACCTACCACCCGAAGGCGCTGAACACCGCCGTCGCCAATTCGGCACTGACCATCGCCACGCGCCTGGGCATGGACGTGACCCTGCTGTGCCCGACGCCCGACTACGTGCTCGACGAGCGCTACATGGGCTGGGCCGCGGCCAATGCGGCGGAAAGCGGCGGCTCGGTGCAGGTGAGCCACGACATCGAATCCGCCTACGCCGGCGCCGACGTCGTCTACGCCAAGAGCTGGGGCGCGCTGCCGTACTTCGGCAGCTGGGCGGCGGAAAAGCCCATCCGCGACCGCTTCCGCCACTTCATCGTCGACGAGGCGAAGATGGCGCTGACCAACGACGCCGCCTTCAGCCACTGCCTGCCGCTGCGCCGCAACGTCAAGGCCACCGACGCGGTCATGGATTCGCCCAGCTGCATCGCCATCGACGAAGCCGAGAACCGGCTGCACGTGCAGAAGGCGGTGATGGCGGCGCTCGCCGGCACGCGCTGAAAACACGTTCGACGCCGCGCTTCCACCTCCTCCAGGCCATTCGCATGACCGACCCCGTCATCAGCAAAGACATCGTCCTCGCGTTCTCCGGCGGACTCGACACCAGTTTCTGCGTCCCGTACCTGCAGGAGCGCGGCTGGCGCGTGCACACGGTGTTCGCCGACACCGGCGGCGTCGACACCGCGGAACGCGCGACCATCGAGGCGCGCGCCGCCGAGCTGGGCGTGGCCTCGCACGTCACCGTCGACGGCGGCCCCGCGATCTGGGACGGCTTCGTCAAGCCGTTCGTGTGGGCGGGCGAGGGCTACCAGTCGCAGTACCCGCTGCTG
>DASTWT010000102.1:0-5993 GCA_035765815.1 Luteimonas sp.
CCGCGACGAGGCGCTGCGCGCCGACCGCCAGCTCGAGTTCACCCAGCTCGACATGGAGTTCGCGTGGGTCGACGAGAAGATCGTGCAGGACACGGTCGAGGCGATGATCCGCGACGTGTTCCGCGAGGTGATGGAAGTCGAGCTGCCGGCGCCCTTCCCGCGGATGACGTGGGCCGAGGCGATGCGCCGCTACGGGTCGGACAAGCCGGACCTGCGCATCGCGCTGGAGCTCGTGGACATCGCCGAGCTGGTGAAGGGCTGCGAGTTCGCCGTCTTCACCGCCGCGGCGAACGATGCCGACGGCCGCGTCGCCGCGCTGCGCATCCCCGGCGGCGCCTCGCTGAGCCGCAAGCAGATCGACGAATACGCGGCGCATGCCGCGAAGTTCGGCGCGAAGGGCCTGGCCTACGCGAAGATCGACGACACCGGCGCGGTCAACTCCCCGGTCGCCAAGTTCTTCGCGGACGACGCGTTCGCCGCGCTGCTGCAGCACGTCGGCGCCGGCAAGGGCGACCTCGTGTTCTTCGGCGCCGGCGCGTACAACAAGGTCTCCGACTTCATGGGCGCCGTGCGCCTCAAGGCCGGCAAGGACTTCGGCCTGGTGCAGGACGGCTGGCAGCCGCTGTGGGTCACCGACTTCCCGATGTTCGAGTGGGACGACGAGGAACGGCGTTACGTCGCGCTGCACCACCCGTTCACCGCGCCGGCTGTGGACAGCATCGACGACCTGCGCGCGAACGCCCGGACCGCGGTGAGCCGCGGCTACGACATGGTGCTCAACGGCAACGAGATCGGCGGCGGCTCGATCCGCATCCACAATTCGCAGATGCAGAGCGCGGTGTTCGACCTGCTCGGCATCGGCGCCGAGGAGGCGCAGGCCAAGTTCGGCTTCCTGCTGGACGCGCTGAAGTACGGCGCGCCGCCGCACGGCGGCATCGCCTTCGGCATCGACCGCATCGCCGCGCTGATGGCCGGCACCGAGTCGATCCGCGACGTGATCGCCTTCCCGAAGACCACCACCGCGCAGTGCCTGATGACCGGCGCGCCGTCGCCGGTGCCCGACGCGCAACTGGCCGAAGTGCACGTGGCGGTGCGCCCGCGGGCGCCGAAGGCGGGCTGAGCGATGGCCCCGGCGATCCGGCGCGCGACCACGGCCGATGCGGCCGCGCTTGCCGCGATCGGCGCGGAGACCTTCACGCTCACCTTCGGCCACCTGTACCGCCCGGAGGATCTCGCCGCGTTCCTCGCCGAAAGCCACGCCGAGCCGGCGTACGCGAAGCTGCTCGGCGACGCGCGCTACGGCCTGTGGCTGCTCGAGGACGACGCGCGACCCGAAGGCGCGCGCGCGATCGGTTTCGCCGTCGCCGGCCCCTGCGGACTGCCGCATCCCGAAGTGGCCGCCGCGGACGGCGAGCTCAAGCGCCTCTACCTGCTGCCCGAAGCGCAGAACGGCGGCTGGGGCAGCCGCCTGTTCGAGGAAGCCATCGGCTGGCTGCAGCGCGAAGGCCCGCGCAGGATCTGGATCAGCGTCTGGTCGGAGAACTTCGGCGCGCAGCGCTTCTACGGCCGGCACGGCTTCGCCAAGGTCGCCGAGTACGAATTCCCGGTGGGCGAACAGCGCGACATCGAGTTCATGTACCGGCGCGACGCCGCCGCGGCGCCCGGAGCGGCGTGACCGGGGCGCACGGCCGCCGCGTCGTCCTCCTGCACGGGCTGTGGATGCCCGGCGCCTCGATGCACTGGCTGTCCGTGCAGCTGCGCGCGCAGGGTTTCGAGCCGCGCACCTTCAGCTACCACAGCGTTTCCGACGATCCGGACCAGGCGGCTGCGCGGCTGGGCGATCTGCTGCTCGCCGAGGGCGAAGCCGACATCGTCGCCCACAGCCTGGGCGGCCTGATCGCGCTGCAGGCCCTGCGCGATCGGCCGGGGCTGCCCGTCGCGCGCGTCGTCTGCCTCGGCTCGCCGCTGGCGGGCAGCGGCGCCGCCGCCGGCATGGCGCGCTGGGCGCCGGGCGGCGGCCTGCTAGGGCGCAGCGCCCGGTTGCTCCACGACGGCCTCGGGCCGTGGCAGGGCAGGGCCGAAGTCGGATCGCTGGCGGGACGCGTCCCGCACGGCCTCGGCGCGCTGTTCGCGGGCTTCGCCGGCGAACACGACGGCACGGTCGCGGTCGACGAAACCCGCATCGAAGGCCTGGCCGACCACGTCGTGGTGGATGCCAGCCACAGCGGCCTGCTGTTCTCCGCGGCCGCGGCCGAGCAGGCCTGCGCCTTCCTCCGCGACGGCGGTTTCCGCCACCGCTGATCGCACCCCGGGCCGGCCCGGAGGGGTAGAATCGCCGGCTTTCCACCGCCCCCAGGCACCTTTCCAATGGGTAGAGGCCCTTCCATCGAGGCGCGCAAGAACGCGGAAGACGCGCGGCGCGGCAAGATCTTCACCAAGATCATCCGCGAGATCTCCGTCGCGGCGCGCGCGGGCGGCGGCGATCCCTCCGGCAACCCGCGGCTGCGCAGCGCCGTCGACAAGGGCCTGGCGGCCAACATGTCGAAGGACGTGATCGAACGCGCGATCAAGAAGGCGACAGGCGAGCTCGAAGGCGTCGAGTACGAGGAGATCCGCTACGAGGGCTACGCGCCCGGCGGCGTCGCCGTGATCGTCGACTGCCTCACCGACAACAAGGTACGGACCGTGGCCGACGTGCGGCACGCGTTCGGCAAGTTCGGCGGCAACCTCGGCACCGACGGCTCGGTCGCCTTCATGTTCCGCAAGCTCGGCGTGCTGAGCTACGCCGCCGGCGTCGACGAAGGGAAGGTCACGGAAGCCGCGATCGAGGCCGGCGCCGACGACATCGTGGTGTACGACGACGGCGCGATCGACGTGCTGACCGCGCCCGAGGCGTTCGCGGAGGTGAAGGCCGCGATGGAAGCCGCCGGCCTGGCGCCGGCCATCGCCGAAGTCGCGATGCGCGCGGACAACCAGATCGCCGTCGAGGGCGAGACCGCGCAGCAGGTCGCGAAGCTCCTGCGCTGGCTCGAGGACATGGACGACGTGCAGGCGGTCCATTCCAACGCCGACCTGGGGGACGCCGCCTACGCCTGAGGGGCGTAGGCTGACGCCGTGACCAGGATCCTCGGCATCGACCCGGGCTCGCAGCGCACCGGCGTCGGCGTCATCGACGTCGACGCCGCGGGGCGCTGCCGCTACCTGCATGCGCAGGCGCTGGTGCTGCTCGGCGCCGAGGATTTCGCCGCGCGCCTGGGCCTGCTGTGCGACGGCCTGGACGCGCTGCTGGACGAATGGAAGCCGGACCAGGTCGCGATCGAAAGCGTGTTCATGGACAAGTCCGCGACTTCGGCGCTCAAGCTCGGCCACGCGCGCGGCGCGGCGATCGCCACCGTCGTGCGCCGCAGGCTGCCGGTGAGCGAGTACGCGCCGCGGCTGGTGAAGCAGTCGCTGGTCGGCCGCGGCGCCGCCGACAAGGCGCAGGTGCAGCACATGGTCCGCCTGCTGCTCAACCTGGCGATCGACGCGAAGCTGCAGGCCGACGCCGCCGACGCGCTGGCGATCGCCCTGACCCATGCGCACATGAGCGCCACCGCCGGCCGTACCGGCGTGGACGTCGCGCTGCTGCGGAGGCGCGCGACGTGATCGGCCGGCTGAAGGGCGTACTCGTGCACAAGCAGCCGCCGTGGCTGGTGGTCGACGTCAACGGCGTCGGCTACGAACTCGAGGCGCCGATGAGCACGTTCTACGACCTGCCCGACGTCGGCCGCGAGGTCGCGCTGTTCACGCACTACGCGCAGAAGGAGGACAGCGTGTCGCTGTACGGCTTCCTGCGCGAGGGCGAGCGCCGTCTGTTCCGCGACGTGCAGAAGGTCTCGGGCATCGGCGCGAAGATCGCGCTCGCCGTGCTGTCCGGCGTCAGCGTCGACGAGTTCGCGCGGCTGGTGCAGGCGTCCGACGTGACCGCGCTCACCCGCATCCCCGGCATCGGCAAGAAGACCGCCGAGCGCATGGTGGTCGAGCTGCGCGACCGCGCCGCGGACCTCGCCGGCATCGGCGCCACGCTCTCCACGGGCGGCGCGCACGATCCGCAATCCGAAGCGACCATCGCCCTGCAGCAGCTCGGCTACAAGCCCGCCGAAGCCGCGCGCATGGCCCGCGACGCCGCCGCCGCCGGCGACGATGCCGCCGCCATCATCCGCAAGGCCCTACAGTCCGCGCTGCGCTGAGCCATCGACCCCATGAGCGACGCTTCCACTCCCGCCAGGCACGGCCCCGGCGCCCGCAACCACGGCGCGCAGCCCGGCCATGGCCAGGTCGGCATGTTCGGCCTGGTCGTCGGCGCGATCGGCGTCGTGTTCGGCGACATCGGCACCAGCCCGCTGTACACGCTCAAGGAAGCGTTCCTGCCGCACTACGGGCTCGATCCGTCCAGCCATGCCGACGTGCTGGGCCTGCTGTCGCTGATCTTCTGGGCGCTGATGATCATGGTGACGCTCAAGTACGTCGTCATCATCATGCGCGCCGACAACGAGGGCGAGGGCGGCATCATGGCGCTGATGACGCTGGCCCAGCGCACCCTGCCCAGGGGCGGGCGCGGCGCCTATGCGGTCGGCATCCTCGGCATCTTCGGGGCGTCGCTGTTCTTCGGCGACGGGGTGATCACGCCCGCGGTGTCGGTGCTGGGCGCGGTCGAAGGCATCGAGGTCGCGGCGCCGCACCTCGAGCGCTTCATCGTGCCGCTGTCGGTGGTGATCCTGGTGCTGCTGTTCTTCTCGCAGCGGTTCGGCACGGAAAAGGTCGGGCGCGTGTTCGGCCCGGTGACGGTGCTGTGGTTCGCGTCCATCGCCGCGACCGGCGCGCTCAACATCGGCCACTACCCGGAAGTGGTGCACGCGCTGAACCCGTGGTGGGGCGCGAAATTCTTCCTCGCCCACGGCTGGCACGGCCTCTTCATCCTCGGCGCGGTCGTGCTCGCGATCACGGGCGGCGAGGCGCTGTACGCCGACATGGGCCATTTCGGCGCCTTCCCGATCCGGGTTTCCTGGTACTTCGTGGTGCTGCCGGCGCTGATGCTCAACTACATGGGGCAGGGCGCGCTGGTGCTCGAGGATCCGCGCGCGGTCGCCAACCCGTTCTTCATCGGCGTGCCCGACTGGGGACTGTGGCCGATGACGGTGCTCGCGACGCTCGCCGCGGTGATCGCCTCGCAGGCGGTGATCACCGGCGCGTTCTCGGTGGCGCGCCAGGCGATGCAGCTGGGCTACATCCCGCGCATGCAGGTCCGCCACACCTCGCGCGACACCATCGGCCAGATCTACATCCCCGGCATCAACTGGCTGCTGATGGTGCTGGTGATCGTGCTGGTGCTGACGTTCCGCAGCTCGACCAACCTGGCGTCGGCCTACGGCGTGTCGGTGTCCGGCACGATGCTGATCGACACCCTGCTGCTGGCGCTGCTCGCGCGCGCCACCTGGCTGCGCGCGCGGCTGTGGGTGCTGCCGGTCTGCGCCGCGGTGGTGGTGATCGACATCGGCTTCCTGATCGCCAACGGCGCCAAGTTCTTCGACGGCGCCTGGTTCCCGGTCGTGCTCGGCCTGGTGGTGTTCACGGTGCTGCGCACCTGGCGCCGCGGGCGCGAACTGCTGTACGAGGAAGTGCGCAAGGGCGGCATCCAGCTCGACACCTTCCTGCCCGGGCTGATGCTGGCGCCGCCCGCGCGCGTCCCGGGCACGGCGATCTTCCTGATCGCGCAGCAGGGCATGGTGCCGCCGGCGCTGCTGCACAACCTCAAGCACAACAAGGTGCTGCACGAGCGCAACGTGTTCCTGACGGTTGAGACGCTGAACGTCCCCTACGCGCCCAAGGACAAGCGGCTGAAGATGGAGCCGATCGGCGACGACTTCTACCGCGTGCGCGTGCGCTTCGGCTTCATGGAGACGCCGGACGTGCCGCTGGCGCTGATGCGCTCCTGCGACAAGGGCGGCATCCAC
>DASTWT010000103.1:0-3149 GCA_035765815.1 Luteimonas sp.
GGCGCCCCTAACGTCCTGATCCATGAAGGACGAGAAAGCGGAATTTTCGGCGCGCCTGCGCGCGGCGCTGCGGGACGCCCGGATCGAGGCGAGCCCGGCCGTCCTGGAAAAGCGCTTCAACTCCCGCTACGCGGGCGCGCCGGTCACGACCCAGGCGATCTCCGGCTGGCTCAACGGCAAGGCGATCCCGCGCCAGGACAAGCTGCGCGTGCTCGCCGCGCTGGTCGGGGTCGATGCCTACGTGCTGCAGTACGGCGGCCGCGGCGCCCGCGTGAGCGAGGCGAAGGGCGCGTGGGAGGGCCTCAGCCCCGCGGAGCGCGCGATGGTGGACGCCTACGTCATGCTCGCGCCGTCGCAGCGCAAGCTCGTGCGCGACCTCGTCGCCGCGCTCGCCGAGAAGGTCGAGCGCGCCGGCTGAGCGCGCGCCTTCGCGCCGGCTTTCCATTCGCGCTGGCAGCATTTGCGGTCCCGAGAGGAGACTGCCCATGAATGCGCTGCTGAAGGTCGCCACCGCGTTTGCCGCGGGCGCCGCCGCGATGTACCTGCTGGACCCGGAAACCGGGCGCCGCCGCCGCGCGCTGGTCCGCGAGCGCAGCGGCGGGGCCGCGCGCGACCTGCAGGATTCGGTGCGCAGCGCGGGCCGCGACGCGGCGAACCGCATGCGCGGGCGGGTGGCGGAAACGAAGTCGCACCTGGCGGGCGAGCCGGTCGACGACGACACCCTGCACGACCACATCCAGGCGAAGATCGGCCACCTGATGGACCGGCCGTCGACGGTCGACGTCGATGTCGTGGACGGCCACGTCGTGCTCAGCGGCGAGGCGCCCGACGACGAGGCCGCCGCGCTGGCGCGCTACGTCGCCGGGATGCAGGGCGTGTCGGATGTGGAGAACCGCCTGTCGGCGCAGTCGCAGTCGCAGGACGCGTCGGGGCAGGGCACCGCGACGCACTGAAACGGCGGACGGAGCCGGTCGCCGGCGTTCGCGCGCCGCGGCCGGCGCGCGCCTCAGCCGCGCTCGCGCGCGATCGCCCGCCAGCCGATGTCGTGGCGGTGGAACTCGCCGGGCCACGAGATGCCGGCGACTTCGGCGTAGGCCCGGCGCTGGGCGTCGGCCACGCTGTCGCCCAAGGCGCACACGCACAGCACGCGGCCGCCGGCGGTGACCGGATGCCCGTGCTCCAGGCGCGTGCCGGCGTGGAAGACCTTGGTGCCCGGCACGTCCGGCGCGTCCATCGAGTTGATGGCGTCGCCGGTGCGCGGCTTGCCCGGATATCCCTCGGCCGCCATCACCACGCCGAGCGACGGGCGCGGATCCCACTGCGCCTCGACACCGGCGATGGCGCCCGCGATGGCGGCCTCGACCAGGTCCAGCAGGTCCGATTGCAGGCGCAGCATCACCGGCTGCGTCTCCGGGTCGCCGAAGCGCACGTTGAACTCGATGACCTTCGGCGCGCCGGCCTTGTCGATCATCAGCCCCGCGTACAGGAAGCCGGTGAACGGCACGCCGTCCGCGGCCATGCCGCGCACGGTCGGCTCGACCACTTCGCGCATCACGCGGGCGTGGACTTCGGGCGTCACGACGGGCGCGGGCGAGTAGGCGCCCATGCCGCCGGTGTTGGGGCCGGTATCGCCGTCGCCGACGCGCTTGTGGTCCTGCGACGTCGCCATCGGCAGCGCGTGCGCGCCGTCGACGATGGAGATGAAGCTGGCTTCCTCGCCGTCGAGGAACTCCTCGACCACCACGCGCGCGCCGGCCGCGCCGAAGGCGTTGCCGGCGAGCATGTCGCGCACCGCGTCCTCGGCTTCGGCCAGCGTCATCGCGACGATCACGCCCTTGCCGGCGGCCAGGCCGTCGGCCTTGACCACGATCGGCGCGCCTTTCGCGCGCACGTCGGCGAGCGCCGCCTCGACGTCGGTGTGCACCGCGTAGTGCGCGGTCGGGATGCCGTGCCGCGCGAGGAACTCCTTCGCGAACGCCTTGCTGCCCTCGAGCTGCGCGGCGGCGGCCGTCGGCCCGAAGATGCGGTGCCCGCGCGCGCGGAACGCGTCCACGACGCCTGCGACGAGCGGCTGCTCGGGGCCGACCACCGTCACCGATACGCCCTCGCGCTCGACGAGCGCCAGGAGCCCGTGGATGTCGGTGGCCTGCACGGCCACGTTGCGGCAGCCGTCCTCGGCGGCGGTGCCGGCATTGCCCGGCGCGACCAGCACCTGCGACACGCGCGGCGACCGCGCCAGCTTCCACGCCAGCGCATGTTCCCGTCCGCCGCCGCCGATCACAAGAACCTTCATCGGCGCGGCCTCAATGCCTGAAATGGCGGATGCCGGTGAAGACCATCGCGATGCCGTGCCCGTCCGCCGCCGCGATCACTTCCGCGTCGCGCATCGAGCCGCCCGGCTGGATCACCGCCTTGATGCCGGCTTCCGCGGCCGCGTCGATGCCGTCGCGGAACGGGAAGAAGGCGTCGGACGCCATCACCGATCCCGGCACCTCGAGCCCCGCGTCCGCCGCCTTGATGCCGGCGATGCGCGCGGAATACACGCGGCTCATCTGCCCGGCGCCGACGCCGATTGTGCGGCCGTCCTTCGCGTAGACGATCGCGTTGGACTTCACGAACTTCGCGACGCGCCAGGCGAACAGCAGGTCGTCGAACTGCGCGGCGGTCGGCGCGCGCTTCGTCACCACCTTCAATTCGTCCCGCGCGACCTCGCGGACGTCGCTGGTCTGCATCAGCAGGCCGGAGCCGACGCGCTTGACGTCGAAATTGTTGCGGCCCTCGCCGTGCGGGATGCGCAGCACGCGCACGTTGGCCTTCTTCTTCGCGTAATCGAGCGCGGCCGGCTCGTAGTCCGGCGCGATCAGCACTTCGACGAACTGGCGGTCGAGGATCGCCTTGCAGGTCGCCGCGTCGAGCGTGCGGTTGAAGGCGATGATGCCGCCGAACGCCGAGGTCGGATCCGTGGCGTAGGCGGCCTCGTACGCATCGCCGACGCCCGCCGCCACGGCCACGCCGCAGGGATTGGCGTGCTTGACGATCACGCAGGCCGGCTGCTCGAACTGGCGCACGCATTCCCACGCGGCGTCGGCGTCGGCCAGGTTGTTGTAGCTCAGCTCCTTGCCCTGCAGCTGCGAGAACGTCGCCAGCGT